>CAJAOB010000194.1 GCA_903941205.1 uncultured Burkholderiales bacterium
CCACGAGTGGCCTGCTTTTACACCGCCACACTGGCCTGGAATCCGACCGCCGTTGACACTTAGCCAGGCAGAGCCGGAGAAACCCGACTTTCGGCGCTTTTCCTATGCGGGCCGGATCTGGAATTTCACCGAAATGCAGGCCCGCGGCATGCTGTTCTTGTTCGAAGCGGCCAAGAGCGGTGATCCCGAACAGCACTTCCGCAAGATACTCGACGCCGCCCATTCTGGCTCGGACAAGATTGCCCATCTCTACTCAAGCCGGCGCGACTGGACGAAGGTGATCCTGAAGGCAAAAGGAAGGCTTGGCTGGTACTTTATAGAGCCAGGCCTGGTCGTTGCCATGTCGCGCTGATCGACCGCCTGTCATTTACCAACCCGGAAACGAGCCCGCCTTGCGCGGGCTTTTTAGTGTCTGCGCTTTGCCCGATTCGGTCGCGCGGAACGGCCTCTGGTGGGAGATCGGTCGGGATTAGGTTGGCGGACGGTTGGTAAAGGTTGGTGCACACCTCACAGCGCCCGCAAAACCACGCACCAGCAAGGTGCTTAGGTTGGTGCATCCGCCAACCACTTCTGTGACGACCACCAACCATATCTCGCTTTAGTCCAGTTTCAGGATGAAGAAACAGGACGAACCCATGACCCCTCACACGCTCGCCACGCTTCAACGCGAAGCCAAAAGTGCCGCTCGCCGTTTGGCCTGCAGCCTGAACCTATGCCGCGAGGCTGAAGCCGATATCTGCCAGGATCTGCTGGCCGATCTGCTTTCCCGGCTCCATCGCTTCGATCCGGATCGCGGCACTCTTGGTGCCTTTGCCGGGCGCATTGTCGCCAACCAGGCCAGCTGCATTGCCAAGCAGATCCGGCGCGAGCGGCGTGTCATGCCGTGCTCACTGGATCAGGACGAGGGTTGTCCGATCAAGCGGGATCAGATCGCCGAAGACCAGAGCCTCGGCGCGATATTTGCTCTGCCTGGGGACGCACGCGGGGCGATTGAGCTGCGGCTTGATGTGGCTCGTTGCGGCACCAGCCTCACAGATGCCGAAACCGCCCTGTGCGGCTGGCTGGCCGAACATCCTGTCACGGAACTTGTCCGCATGGGGCTGGGCAGCCGCAGCAGCCTCTACCGCCGCATTGCCGAACTGCGCGCGCTGTTCGCCGCCAGCGGTCTGGCGAGCGCCTGAGACACTTTCCCCTGTCCCCCAGTAGAGGTGAACATGAACACCATTTCTTTCATCAGTCCCCAGTCTCGCAGCACCGCAAAGGCAAAGGCGGGCAAGGTCGCCATGACCGAGTTCGACCTGTGCATGTGGCTGGGCGATGCCATGCCTGGCGACACTCTTGAATACTACCGCGGCTTACTCGCCAAGGATGCCTGGAAAGGCCCCGGACAGCGACTGAGGGAGCCCGAGCGCTCGGTGCTTGAGAGACTTGCCAGCCGAGCGCGCTGGGCTTCTGAGCGCGGGTTTGCCCACTTGGTTCAGCGCCGCATCGCGCCTGAGCAATTCAGCTACCTCGTGATTGCCCGGCCGCGCCCACGCGGCGCGCGCGGGCAGCTCCTCCTTAACGAACTCGCCAAAGCGGCCTGATGCGCAGCTCCGCCTGTTCCTGACCCAGCTTGGGCAGTGGGGGCCAACCGCGAGGCGCCCACGGATCTTCGATCGCCGCGTCAACCACTGCCCCGACTACGCACCGACGCAAAGCCGAACCACTCACTGAAGGACCCATTCAATGACACTTGAGGAAATCCTCCACGAACCGCCAGCGAGGCTTGATACGCTGCCGATCAGCCTCCTCGCGAATTTGCAAACGCAGGCCCAAGCCCATCTGGCCCAAGCATCCCAGATTGTTGCCATCCTCCATGGGGTATTCTCCCGGCGCTATGCTGCTGGCCTCAACACGACTGGAACGCATCGCCGCATCGATGGCGATTATGAAATCCGCATCGAGGTCCCCAAGAACGTCGCTTGGGATCAAGCCAAGCTTGCCGCAGCGATCGAGACGATCCGTGGCTGGGGCGAAAACCCGGCCGACTATGTCGACACCAAACTATCAGTTTCGGAAACCAGCTATAAGGCTTGGCCGCCCGCCATCCGCGATCTGTTCACACCAGCTCGCACGGTAAAGCCCGGCAAGAAGAAGTTCGAAGTCGCGTTCGCCCAGAAGGAGGCTGCGTGATGGCCATTTCCCTTTCTTCGCTCAATCGCCTGTCTGTGCCGAAGCCCCCGCGGATTGTGATCTATGGACCGCATGGCATCGGCAAGAACAGCTTCGCCGGTAGCTCACCGCGCCCTGTCCTCATCAACATCGAAGACGGACATCCCACCGGTCAGCCAATTGATGCCTTTCCGAAGGCTGAAGGCTTCCAGGATGTCATGGATGCGATGGCCGCGCTTTACGCCGAGAAGCATGACTTCGAGACGCTGGTGGTGGACAGTCTGGATTGGCTTGAGCCGCTGGTTTGGGCAGAAACTGTCCGCCGCAACAACGTAGCTAATCCCAGCAAGCCTTGGGCGTCGATCGAAGATGCAGGCTACGGCCGAGGATTTGTCGCCACGCTTGATGTCTGGCGTGAATATCTCGACGCCATCAATGCGCTGCGGAACGACAAGGGCATGGCGGTCATCCAGACCGCACACGCCGAAGTGAAGCGCTTCGACAGCCCTGAAACCGAGCCGTTCGACCGCTATCAGATCAAGCTGCACAAGCTGGCCTCTGCGCTCGTCCAGGAACACGCCGACATGGTGCTGTTCGTCAATTTCAAAACCAGCGTCACCAGAACGGACGTTGGAATGAAGAAGGTGGTCCGCGGTGTCGGGGCCGGAACCCGTGCGCTTTACACCGAAGAGCGGCCCGCCTTCCTCGCGAAGAACCGGCACAATCTCCCTTCAGAACTCCCGCTGTCCTGGGAGGCGCTGGCCTCCGCCATGGCTGCGTCGAGCGCGGCTGCCCGCACCAACGAAGCGGCCTGACTAACAACCCCTGACTGACAGAAAGGATTGCCGCAATGGCACAACTCGGAGGCATGTTCGACGCCACACAAGTCGAACCCCAAGGCGACTACACTCCAATTCCGCCTGGTGATTACACCGTCCAGATCGTCACTTCGCAGATGGTCGAGACCTCGAACCGCAACGGCCACATGCTCAAGCTGGAGCTTGAGATTCTCGATGGCGAACATGCCGGCCGCAGGCTGTATGATCGCCTCAACCTCGAAAACCCCAACCGCCAGGCGGTCGAGATCGCCCAGCGCACCTTGTCGGCAATCTGCCATGCCATCGGGAAGCTGTCGGTCCAAGACAGCGAGGAACTGCACATGCAGCCGATGACGGCGGTGGTTGCGGTCAAGGCTCCGAGCACGGGGCGTGATGGGAAGACCTACGCGGCTTCCAATGAGATCAAGACCTACAAGGTCCTGCGTGATGCGCCGGCACCTGTAAGTTCAGGATCTGCTTTCCGGCCCGTGCAGTCTGGCTCTGGCCAGATGGCTAGCGCGCCCTGGAAGCGCAGCGCCTGACAAGGCCTTGAGAGGCAGGGCGGTCGATTGAGCCCGCCGCCCTGCCGCCTTTCCCCTGACTGACAATCAAAGGAGCAGGCAATGGCTGCCCTACAGGATTTTGCATGCCCAACGCTAGCGCAAGCCGACCAGGCGCTGGCTGATGGGCAACCATTCACCCGCCGTGCTTATCTTGGCATGTCCGCTATCGGCGGCGCTTGCGAACGGGCGCTCTGGTATCAGTTTCGGTGGGTGGCGACCGTCCGCTTCGATGCGGTCACGCTCAAGCGATTTGCTGACGGTCACGCCAGCGAGACAGTGGCTGTAAACCGTCTCAGGGCGACTCCCGGCCTTGAGGTCCATGACGTCGATGCCAGCGGCGATCAATTCGGTTTCCGGGATTTTGGTGGGCACTTTGCAGGCCACATGGACGGCGTCTGCCTGGGCCTCGTCCAAGCCCCGAAGACCTGGCACGTGCTCGAGATCAAGGCCTCAGAAAAGTGGCAGGATCTCGACAAAGCGCGCAAGAAGGTCGGCGAGAAGTCCGCGCTCGCTGAGTGGAACCCCACCTACTACGCTCAGGCCGTCCTCTACATGGATTATGCCCGGCTCGA
>CAJAOB010000195.1 GCA_903941205.1 uncultured Burkholderiales bacterium
AAGCCGGCGCCTTGCAGTTCCAGCAACTTGAACTTGAGCAGCACCTTGGCGGCGTGCCGGGCGTGCTTTGCAGGCCTGAGCACGAAGGCGGCCAGTCGTTCACGGGCGCGCTGCACCACCGCATCAGAATAGGCGAAGGCCTTGCCGTGGCCTGGAATCACGGTGCGCGGCGCGAGTTTCTCGATCAGCTTGAGGGTGGCGGCCACGGCGTCGAAGGCCTTTTCACCTTCGAGTTCGGGGAAAACGATGCCAAAGCCGTTTTCCCACAGCGCATCTGCTGATACCAGCGTTTTTGTTTGGGGCTCAAACAGGATCACGGAGTGCGGGTCATGTCCGGCCGCAGCGTGAATTTCCCAGGTGCAGCCGCCCAACTGGCGCTCGGAGCCTGGCTGCAAGAGTTCATGGAATTCAAAGCGCGGGCAATGCTGGCCGGTCGGTCCATAGCTCAGTGCATCTGTATCCCAGTGCGCCACAGACCGGGCCTGACCCGGCGGAATCAGGGTGCGCAGCCCGGGGAACCTGGCCTGCAAGGCCGCATTCCCACCGCAATGGTCGCTGTGCAGATGGGTGTTGAGCAACAGCTCAGGTGCTTCGCCCCCCAGCGCTTCCTGCACCAGACTGACGGTTTGCGCCGCATGGGTCCAGTAGCCACTGTCGATCACGGTCCTTTGCGCCGGGCCGCTCAGAAGCACTACGTTGGACGACAGCCAGCCTCTTTCAATGACCTTGACGCCGGCCGGCAGCGCGACCGTGCTCATGCTTGTGCAGCGCCCGCGTCAGGCTGCGCTGCGCAACTCTCTGCGCAAGATTTTTCCAACGTTCGTCTTTGGCAGGTCGTCTCGGAATTCAATGTATTTGGGGCGCTTGTAGCCGGTCAGGTTTTGCTTGCAGAAGGAAGCAACTTCTTCCTCGGTGAGCAAGGGGTCGCTGCGAACGACGAAGACCTTGATGGCCTCGCCCTGCATATTGTCGGCCACGCCCACGGCCGCGCACTCGACCACGCCGGGGCACAGCGAGATGACGTTTTCCAGTTCGTTGGGAAACACGTTGAAGCCCGAGACGATGATCATGTCCTTCTTGCGGTCAATGATGCGTGTGTAGCCCTGCTCGTCCATGATGCCGACATCGCCCGTGCGCATGAAACCGTCCGCGGTAAACGCTTTTTCGTTTTCGGCAGGTTGCTGGTAGTAGCCAATCATGACCTGCGGGCCTTTGATGCAGATCTCGCCGGATTCGCCCACCGCAAGTGAGCGGCCGTCATCGTCCTTGATGGCGATGTCCACGCCCGGCAGAGGAAGGCCGATGCTGCCGCTGAAGGTCTTGTTGGTGACCGGGTTGTTGGTGCCGATGGCGCAGGTCTCGCTCATACCCCAGCCTTCGATCATGGCACTGCCGGTTACCTGCAGCCAGTGCTTGGCGGTGCCGGCAGAAGCGGCCATGCCACCGGCCTGTGAAACGCAGAGCGAGGAAAAATCGACGGTCTTGAACTGCGGATGCTGCAGCAAGGCGTTGAACAAGGTGTTGACCGCCGGCAGCATGTGAAAAGGTCGCTTCTTGAGTACTTCGATGAACTTGCCGAAGTCACGCGGGTTGGGAATCAGGGTGATGTGCGAGCCCCAGCGTATGGCGAGCAGGCACAGCGTTAGCGCGAAGATGTGGTAAAGCGGCAATGCGGCAATGCTGTTGGTCTTGCTGACATCGCCGACCCGCTTGAGGGCCGGTGAAAACCAGGCCTCAGCCTGCAAGATGGCTGCCACGACGTTGCGGTGCGTCAGGACCGCGCCCTTGGACAAGCCGGTGGTGCCGCCCGTGTACTGCAGGAACGCAATCGAGTCGAGGGTGCTGTCATTGGGTTTCAGCGTGAGGCGGCTGCCGCTGGCGATGGCCTGCTTGAACGTCGTTACGGCCAATCCGGCATCCAGCGGCAGCTTGTAGGCCGGAACCATCTTGGCCAGATGCCGCACCGCGAACGTCAGCCAGCGCCCGTACCAGGGGCCGAGCAAGTCGCCCATCGAGGCGATGACCACGTGCTTGATCGGCGTCTTGCTGACGACCTGCTCCAGCGTCTTGGCGAAGTTCTCGAGGATGATGATGGTCTCTGCGCCTGAGTCCTTGAGCTGATGCTCAAGCTCGCGCGGCGTGTAGAGCGGATTCACGTTGACGCAGGTGTAGCCGGCCCTAAGGACTCCGCACATGGTCACTGCAAATTGCGGAATATTGGGCAGCATGATCGCCACCCGGGCGCCGGGGGCCAGCCCCAGGTGTTGCAGCCAGGCGCCCAAAGCGGCGGAAAGTTCGTTGAGCTCGTTGTACCGCATCCAGCGGTCCATGCAGACGGAAAAAGGCCGGGTGCCGTTCTTGCGAAAGGAATCCTCGAACAACTGGTTGAGCGAGCGAAACTGCTCGGTGTCCACTTGCACGGGAACCTCCGGGGGGTAACTTTTGAGCCAAAACCGGTCCATAACAATCTCCTTGGTCCTATTTTCAAAGCGGCGGCGAGTTTCTGTGAATGGGACTTGTCCTAGTCAGCGGCGATGGACTCGCCGAAAAGAAGGCTTTCGGGTCTCGCAGGCGACAAGCCGGGAGCGCCCAGCTGGCGTCGTCGCTGCGATTGCCTGATTTCGCGATGGCGTTTGCGGTCGGCCGCAGCACGGATCGTGCGAAACTTTTCGAATGACTACTGCGCACCACCGCCCACCGCAAGAACCCCGCATGCAGGTCGCCCGCATGCAGCAAGCCGTCTCCCTTGGGCTGGTTGGCACTGCGGCAGTCTGCCTGATCGGTCTGTGGCCTTATTCGCCGGCGCTGGCGGTAGTCGCTTCCGCGCTTTGCTTGCTGGCTTATTCGGGGTTGCTGGCGATCGAGTTTGTCCTGATGCACCGGATCAACCGAAGCGATGCCGCTCCGCGCGCCCGCCCGACCGAGCTGCTTGGCGCCTGGTGGGGAGAAACGCGGGTGGCCGCTCAAGTGTTTGCCTGGCGCCAGCCGTTTCGCTCGAACGCGCTGCCGGATCAACTTGGCGACCCTGGGCTGAAAGGGCAACGCGGCGTGGTGTTTGTCCATGGCCTGCTGTGCAACCGCGGCTTCTGGACCCCTTGGCTCAGGCAATTGCAAGGCGGTCGGCATGCGTTTGTCGCGCTCAGCCTGGAGCCGGCCTTCGGGACCATCGACAACTATGCGGGACAGATCGAACAGGCGGTTCAGCAGGTCAGCGATGCTTCCGGTTTGCCGCCCTTGCTGGTGTGTCACAGCATGGGCGGGCTGGCGGTGCGTGCCTGGCTGAAAACCCCCGGCCATCTTTCCCGCATCCATCATGTCGTGACCTTGGGCTCCCCGCACCATGGCACCTGGCTGGCGCGCTTCGGAAGAAGCCATAACGGCAAGCAAATGCGCCAAGGCAGCGGGTGGCTGGGCAAGCTCGCTGCCATCGCCGGGCAGGAAGAAAAGGCCGCCATGGCCGCGCGCTTTACCTGCTGGTACTCCAACTGCGACAACATCGTCTTTCCGGCCTCGACTGCCACGCTTCAGGGCGCAGACAACCGGTTTGTGAGCGGCGCAGCGCACGTGCAACTGGCTTTCCTGCCCGAGGTCATGCGGGCCACTCTGGCCATGTTGGCGCAAGGTCCGGATCGCTAGCTGGCAGGCTCGATCAGACCGGCGATCAGGCTGCTGTCCGGCATGGTCGCGACTGCAGGGCTGGTACAGGCTGAATGCCAGCCGACGTTGTTGCACTGCAACATGAATATCGCTTCGGCTTCTTCATTTGCTCCTGAATCAACAGCTGAAAAGTCATTCGCAAAGGCTAATGCAGCCGATCCCGGACTGTGGAGGGATCATTTGAAAGCAGTTGCAAGAGGGCGCTGCCTTTCTTCGATCAGACCCAACAAAGGGATAACCCTTATATTCGCTTGATGGTTTCAACCCCCAAGCTCATTAAGGCGTCCTATTTCGCGGGGAAAGACTTTTTTCGGTCGCCCCTTCTGACAAGCGGGCCCCTGCCCGCCCCGGCCGCCGTGATGGTCCCGATTCGCTCGCTCGGGCCCGGGCACGCCGAACGGATCGCCAGGCACTTGCTCAGCCTGTCGGCGGCCGACCGCTACCTTCGCTTCGGTTATGCCGCCAACGACGATCAGATCCAGCGCTATGTCGACAGCCTGAACTTTGAGCGCGACGATATTTTTGGCGTCTACAACCGCCGGCTCGAACTCATCGCCGTGGCGCATCTGGCTTTTGCGGTCGATCCTGACTTCACCAGTTGCGCCGAATTCGGCGTTTCGGTGCTGGCAAAGGTTCGCGGGCGTGGTTACGGTGCCCGCCTGTTTGACCGGGCCGTCATGCATGCGCGCAATGAAGGGGTGCAAATGATGTTTATCCACGCGCTCAGCCAGAACACCGTCATGCTCAATATTGCCCGCAAGGCTGGCGCCAGCATCGAGCGTGAAGGCTCGGAAAGCGAGGCCTACTTGCGCCTTCCCCCGGCCGATCTGGATTCACGCATGACCGAAATGATCGAGGAACGCGTCGCACAGACCGACTACCGCCTGAAAGTGCAGGCGTATCAGTTCTGGGATTTTTTGCGCATGATGCAGGAAGTGCGGCGGGGCGTGCGCGAGGCGCGCGACCGCATGCCGATGTGAAACGGTCGGCGGCTCTGGCGGCGTCAGGGGGCACAAGCCGGCAAAAGGTGGCATCAGGCGCGTGCCGCAAATTCAGCTATCCTTGCCCGCTTATCAACTACCGAACACCTCTGTGTCCGACGCCCCCCCCAGTCGTTTCCCCAAAACCGAAGACAAGCGCGGCTTTTTACAAAAGCTCGCCGAAATGCTTCACCCCGGCCCCGACTCCCAAGAC
>CAJAOB010000196.1 GCA_903941205.1 uncultured Burkholderiales bacterium
GGTTGTTTTCAAGCAGCAGCGCTTCCGCCTCCGAGCGCACCACCGTGGTTTCCATGCGCGCGATGCGCGTGACCATGTGGCCGATGCGAGTGGCGCCATGGCTCTTCTGAAAATAGGTGCTGACGCGCTTTTTCAGATTGCGCGCCTTGCCCACGTAGAGCACGCCCCCCTCCGCGTCAAAGTAGCGGTAAACGCCGGGCATGGCCGGCAGCGCCGCGACTTCACTGAGCAGTTGAGGGTCGAATTCGTGGGGCTGGTTCATGAGGAAAAACAAAAAGCGCTGGCGCGTGACAAGGTCGGTGTGGCTCCCGCCTGACGGTGCCGTATTGTGGACAATCCTTTCATGAATCGCCGCAGGCAGTGGGACATTTTTTGCAAAGTCATCGATAACTTCGGGGACATTGGCGTTTGCTGGCGCCTCGGCGCCGACTTGGCTGCGCGCGGCGAGCGGGTGCGACTCTGGGCGGATGACACCTCAGCACTGAAATGGATGGCACCGGATTCGCCCCCCGGGATCGAAGTAGTCCAATGGGACGCCGCCACCGACGAGACCGCCACGGCCAACCGGCTTGCCGCCCTGCCCGGCGACGTGCTGCTCGAGGCCTTTGGCTGCGAGATTCCAGCACCTTTTTTGCAGGTCTGGGCAGGCCAGCCGCCACAACAGGGCTCCACGCGCTGCTGGCTGAACCTCGAATACCTGTCGGCAGAACCCTACGTGGAACGCTGCCACGCCCTACCCTCCCCGGTACGACAGGGCCCGGCCGCGGGCTGGACCAAATGGTTTTTCTACCCCGGCTTCACGCCAGAAACCGGTGGCTTGCTGCGCGAGCCTGGCCTGGCGCAGCGCATTGCGGCCTTTGAGTCCGAGCCAGTACCAGCCTGGCTGCCGGGCAAAGGGTTCGGTGCCGGTACCGAGTCTGACTCGCAAAAGACCTTGAGGGTTTCGCTTTTTTGTTACGAGCCGCCGGCACTGGCCGAGGTGCTGGCGCAATGGTCTCAAAGCGGGATCGCCGGCCAGCAGGTGGAGTTGCTGGTGACCGCCGGGCGCAGCGCGCAGGCGGTCAGTGCGGCGCTGAAAAAGTCTGGCTGGCCGCACCAGCCAGGGGCTGAATGGCTGCACATCCACCAGCTACCCTGGCTGAGCCAGGCAGACTACGACAAGTTGCTCTGGAGCTGCGACCTGAATTTTGTGCGGGGCGAGGACTCGTTAGTTCGAGCGATTTGGGCCGGCAAGCCCCTGGTTTGGCAGATTTACCCACAGGACGATGCGGTGCACCTGACCAAACTGGCGGCTTTTCTGGGCCAAATTGACGCGCCGCCCTCGCTCAAGGCCTTTCACGCGGCCTGGAACGGGACCGCGCCCGACAGCGCTTTGCAGGCGCCAGGCGCGGCCGATCTGGCCGATTGGCGCCAGCATGCCCACGCGGCACGGGCAGCGCTGCTGGCGCAGGAGGACCTCACCAGCCGACTGCTCAGGTTCGTGGCCAAAAAAAGCTAAAATCAGAGGCTCTCGGGGAATTGGCGTTCTGGCAATACAGGCCCCCTGCACCCCTAACTCACCGCATCCTGCCCGCAAGTCAGCGGCCGCTGCGGCCCTACCTTCACATTCTTATGAAAATCGCTCAAGAAATCCGCGCCGGTAACGTCATCATGCACGGCAAGGACCCGATGGTCGTGCTGAAAACCGAATACAGCCGCGGCGGTCGCAATTCGGCTACCGTGCGCATGAAACTCAAAAGCCTGATCGCCAACTTCAACACTGAAGTCGTTTTCAAGGCCGACGACAAGATGGACCAGATCATCCTCGACAAGAAGGACTGCACCTACTCTTACTTCGCAGATCCGATGTACATCTGCATGGACACTGAGTACAACCAGTATGAAGTCGAGGCCGAGAACATGGGCGACTCGCTGAACTACCTGCAAGACGGCATGGAGCTCGAAGTCGTGTTCTATGACGGCAAGGCCATTTCGGTTGAATTGCCCACCAGCGTGCAGCGCGAAATCACCTGGACAGAGCCCGCCGTCAAAGGCGACACCTCCGGCAAGGTCCTCAAGCCCGCCAAGATTGCCACCGGCTTTGAAATCGGCGTGCCGATTTTTGTAGCGCAAGGCGATGTGGTCGAGATCGACACCCGCACCGGCGAATACCGCAAGCGCGTCTGACAAGACTCCCTGGCTGAGGGCGCCCAGCCCAAAGTCGCTTTGAATGGCTCCTCGACCGCAGGTCAGGAGCCGTTTTTATTTTGAAGTCTGACCGATTCAGGGGGCTAGGCTGCTGAGCCCGCGAAGCCGCACGGCCTCGTACACAATGACCTCATGAAATCCACACAAGACCTTTCTGAAGGACGCCTTGCGGACGCCTGGGCCGAACTGCAATCGCACTCCAATCAGGGCTATGCCTTGCACGCTGACGCGTACCGACTTGCCTTTGCCGACCCCGAGTTCTTGCTGCGACGCGAGACCCGCGGCCTGCGCATGCAGCTTGAAATGCTCAAGCCCGAGTCGGAGCAACATGCGCAGGGCATTGAAAATACCATCGTGGTGTTTGGCAGCGCGCGTTTCCCCTCACCGGAAGCGGCCCAAGAATCCCTGGCTGCCGCTCAAGCCAGCGGCGACACGCAAGCGCTGGCGCAGGCCGAGCGGCACCTGCGCAACTCCCGCTACTACGACCAGGCCCGGCTGTTCAGCCGGCTGGTGGCGGGCTATAGCAAAGCCAGGCCCGCGAAGGAGCAGTTGCATATCTGCACCGGCGGCGGCCCCGGCATCATGGAAGCGGCCAACCGCGGCGCGCACGAACTTGGCATGCTCAACGTGGGTCTTAATATCGCCTTGCCGCACGAGCAAAGCGCCAACCCCTACGTTTCGCCGTCACTGAACTTCAAGTTCCATTACTTCGCGATGCGCAAGATGCATTTCATGATGCGGGCCAAAGCCCTGGTGGCTTTTCCCGGCGGCTTCGGCACGCTTGACGAACTGTTCGAGGTCATCACGCTGGTGCAAACCCGAAAAGCCAAACCTGTGCCCATCGTCTTGTTTGGCAGCAGTTACTGGAAGCGGCTCTTTAACTTTGAGGTGCTGATTGAGGAGGGTGCGATATCGCCCGAGGACCTTGACCTTTTAACCTACGTCGATGATCCGCAAGACGCCTGGGAAGCGATCCGGAGTTTCTACGAGCTCACGCCTTAGGCGTCGTGCCGCCCCGGCAGCAGACTTTCCTTGAGCCGCCATGCCGCGGGCATTCCCGCAACCACCACCGCCCCTGAACTCCAGAAGACGCCGGAAATCCCGATGATCGCTCCGGCCGTGCCAAACAGCAGCGGCATGGCGACGCTGGACATGTTGATGGCCATCATTCGCAAGCCCAGCGCTTCGCCGTGCCGTGCCTGCGGCGCCAGCTGATGCAGCATGCTCATGACCATGGGTTGAACCATCCCCAGCGCCAGCCCGAGCATGACCGAGCACATGCCCATGCTCAAGGCCGACGACATGAAGGGATAAATGCCGAACAAAAGCGCGGCGGCCAGCATAGCCACACACAGCACCGCCCACTCGCGAATGCGGTTCGCGATCAGCGGCAATACCATCCGGATGGATGCGGCGGCCATGGCGAACGCGCCCAGAATCGTACCGATGACCGAAGCTGAAATACCACGCTCAAAGCCCAGCACCGGCACCACAAACGTATGCACATCCCAGCACGAGGACAACAGCCAGTTGACCAGCATGAGTCGGCGAAACTCTGGATCACGCAGCAGATCCCAAGCCTTGGGCGGCAGGCTGCCGGGCTCCGCGACAATCGGCGGCAATTCAGGTACGCGCCGTAGCAACCACCAGCTTATCAAGGGCATGAGCGCCAGTACAAAGAAGGCCCAGCGGTAGCCAGAGAGGCTTCCGGGAAATGCGCCCGCATGGTCAATCAGCAGACCCGCCGAGAACGGGCCTGCAAAGTTGGAAAAAGCCGGTCCGATGGACAGCCAGCCAAAAACCTGGCGAAGCTGAAAGGGGCCGCTGGCAGCCCGGCCCACATGCCGCTGCAAGGCGATCACCGCCGTACCAGTTGCGCCCCCCGTCAGCAAAGCCGCCAGGCAAAGCACGGGGAACACCGGGAAAGCCACTGCCGCCCCAGCGCCCAGAACTGCGGCAGAAACGCTGTAAGCCAAAGGGCGCTTGAGGCCGTGGCGGTCCGCGTAGCGACCTGCCGGCAAGGCGAGAAACACCTGCATCAGGGCAAACAAGGCCAACAAGACGCCGACCGCCGCCGGGCTGTAGCCTTCGCGCAAGGCCAGCAGCGGTGCGGCCAGGCGCGTGCCCGACATGCAGGCATGCAAGCAGATCTGCGCGAGGATGATGCGGGCCAGTTCGGGAGTCATCAGCGACCGTTTCGGCCATGCGGCGGTCGAGCAACGAACTTCATCCTTAACGCGGCGCCTACTGAATCTGACGTCGGAAAAGCGCGGCGGGCAATAAGGCCGGGCGCTGCAAGCAGATCACTCGACATCACTGTCCGCCGGATCCATGGGAATCAACCGTGCTGACGCCGCCTCTGGCAAGGCTTCGACCTGCCGCAGCGCCTTGCCCATGACGCGGCTGCGCTGCTCGGCGCTGTTGAGGGTGTTGAGCACGGTTTCAGTCTGCGACTTGACCTTGGCCAGCACATCGCCGAACTTGGCAAACTCGGTTTTGACCGCGCCCAGCACCTGCCATACTTCGCTGGAGCGCTTTTCCAGCGCCAGCGTCCGGAAACCCATTTGCAAGGAATTGAGCATGGCCAGCAAGGTGGTCGGTCCGGCCAGCACCACGCGGTGGTCACGCTGCAACGACTCCATAAGGCCCGGGCGCCGCAACACTTCGGCATACAAGCCCTCAGTCGGCAAAAACAAGATCGCGAAATCGGTGGTGTAAGGCGGCTCGATGTATTTTTCGCCAATCGATTTGGCTTCGAGGCGGATACGCAGTTCCAGCGCCTTGCCGGCGCCATCGGCACCCGGTGCATCAGCGCGCTGCTGTGCATCAAGCAAGCGCTCGTAATCTTCGTTCGGAAACTTCGCATCAATCGGCAGCCACAGAGGCTCGCCCGAGTCGCTGCGTCCAGGCAGCCGAATAGCGAAATCGACCACGTTCCTGCCTCCCGGGCGGGTGGCAACCTGCGCCGCGTACTGATCGACCGTAAAGACCTGCTCAAGCAAGGCCGCCAGTTGCGCCTCGCCAAAAATGCCGCGCGTTTTCACGTTGGTCAGCAAGTGCTTGAGGTCGCCGACGCCCTGGGCCAGACTCTGCATTTCGCCCAGCCCCTTGTGCACCTGCTCGAGCCGGTCGGCCACTTGCTTGAAACTCTCGCCGAGGCGCGTCTCCAAAGTGGCTTGCAGTTTTTCGTCGACCGTGGCGCGCATCTGGTCGAGCTTTTTTTCATTGCCTTCCTGCAAGGCCACGAGCCGCTGCTCGACCGCCTGCCGCACCTCGCCAAGCCGCCGCTCGTTGGCTTCAAAGACCTGCCGCAACTGCTCGTTCAAGCCATCGGCAAAGCGCTTGAGCGCCAGGTCCTGCGCCTCGCGGGTTTGCATCAGGCCCGTGTTTTGCGCCTCGCGGGCAGCCCCCAGCGAGGCGGCCACCGCTTCGCTGCTCAGCTGGGCCTGGCGCGACAGCGACTGCGTGGCCGCCTGCAAAGCCTCAGCGACATGCTGCTGCATGGCGCCGAGCTGCAAACGAAAGGAATCGATCTGCTCGTTTTGCGTGCGCGCCACATCGCCCGCCTGCGCCAGCAAGGCCTGCTGGAACAAGGACAAGCCCTGCGCCAACTCGGCCCGGGTATCGCGCGCGCTGGCTTGCACTTCGATGCGCAACTCGCGCTCAAGTCGCTCATTGGCAGACGCCAGGCGGGCCAACTCGCCGAGCAGCCGGGGCGAGTCCTCGGCTTTGGCTCGGCCCGCCATGAGCAGCAAGGCCAGCAGCAAGACCACACTGAGCAAGGCCAGCGCCAACAAACTCCACAGCATCAAATCCGGCATGAAGGCCCTTGATGGACACCGCTCAAAACCATGCGGGTGGCTGCGCCTGAAGACACTGAAATCACCGGCGTTCCAGCACTGCCGGATTGAGCGGCGTCAGCGGCGCCTTGCCGCCGATGAAGGCGATCAGGTTGTCTGCCGCCAGATTGGCCATGGCCAGCCGCGTCGGGATGCTGGCGCTGGCAATATGCGGCGTCAATACCACGTTGGGCACGTCCAGCAGGCCGGGATGCACCAGCGGCTCGCCTTCAAACACGTCCAGCCCGGCAGCGGCGATGGTCTTGTTTTTAAGCGCCAAGGCCAGCGCCGCGTCATCGACGATGCCGCCGCGTGCAATATTGACCAGCGTGGCCGTCGGCTTCATCAGCGCCAACTCGGCCGCGCCCATGGCATGGTGCGAGGCAGCCGAATAAGGCAGCACCAGCACCAAGTGGTCGGCGGTCTTGAGCAGTTCTTCCTTGCTGACGTAGCGGGCCTTGCACTCGGCTTCAAGGCCGGCCTCAAGCCGTGAACGGTTGTGATAAATCACGTTCATGCCAAAACCATGGGCGCCGCGCCTGGCAATGCCCTGGCCAATACGGCCCATGCCCAAAATGCCCAGCGTGGCGCCATGAATGTCCGAGCCGGCGAACATGTCAAAGCTCCACTTCGTCCACTGGCCGGCGCGCAAAAAATGCTCGCTTTCCGCGATCCGGCGGGCAGTCGCCATCAGGAGCGCAAATCCGAAGTCGGCCGTGGTTTCCGTCAGCACGTCGGGCGCGTTGGTGGCCAGCACGCCGGCGGCGGTCATCGCGTCGATGTCAAAGTTGTTGTAGCCCACGGCCATGTTGGCGCAGATCTTCAAGTCCGGGCAGGCTGCCAGGACCTCGGCGTCAATGCGGTCGCCGCCGGTGGTGAATGCCGCCTGTTTGCCCTTGAGGCGCTCGGTCAATTCGGCCTTGGACCAGACCGTGTCGGCCTGGTTGGCCTGAACCTCGAAATGCGCCGACAGGCGCTCGAGGACCTCGGGGAAAACGGCGCGTGCCATGAGAAGCTTGGGAAGGCTCATGAAGGGTCCAATTCAAAAAAACAGGAGGCGGCGAGCAACAAAAACGTCAGGCAAGCAGGCAGGCAGGCACGGTTAGCGAAACCAGATCAGGCTCATGACCACGAACAGCGGAATCAAGATCGCGCCGGACCAGGCCATGTAGCCAAAGAAGCTCGGCATCTTGATGCCGCGGTCTTCGGCAATCGCCTTGACCATCAGGTTGGGCGCATTACCGATGTAACTGTTGGCGCCCATGAACACGGCGCCCGCCGAAATCGCCGCCAGCGTCGGCGCCAGGGTGGTCATCAGGATGGCCGGGTCACCCCCAGCGGTATTGAAAAACACCAAGTAGGTAGGCGCGTTGTCAAGGAAAGAACTCCGCAGGCCACTGGCCCAGAAGTACATCATGGGGTCCGGCTGGCCGTCCGCCCGGGTAACGGCCGAAACCACCGCTGCAAAAGGCCCGTTCAAGCCCGCCTTGAGCATGGCAATCACCGGGATGATGGTCAGAAAAATACCCGCAAAGAGCTTGGCCACCTCAAGCATCGGACCCCAGGAAAACTGGTTGTCCGAGTGCACCTGAGCCGATGTGATCTTCAATGACCACAGGGTCACCGCAATCAGCCCGAGGTCGCGCACCAGCCCGGGAAGTCCGACCTCGGTGCCCATCACGTTGAAGGACACCGCAGATTTCCAGAAGCCGCTGAGCAACACCAGGGCCACCACGACACCGAGCAAGCCGAAATTGGCAGCCCCGTCAAAACCAAAGCGCCGGGTGTCGGGCGTCGGATCCACCCGCAGAACGCCCTCGCGGCGGAAAAACCAGGTGTCAATCACCAGGAAAATCGCCAGCAGGCTGCCAATGAGAAAAAGAGTTTCCGGGAAAACATGCTGGGCCGTCCAGAAAAAATCCACGCCCTTCAAAAAGCCCAGAAACAAGGGCGGGTCGCCCAGGGGCGTGAGTGATCCACCCGCGTTCGAGACGATAAAGATGAAAAACACGATCACGTGCGCCTTGTGCTGGCGGTTATCGTTGGCGCGAATCAAGGGTCGCAGCATCAGCATGGAGGCGCCCGTCGTGCCCATGAAACTCGCCAGCACCGCGCCGATGATCAAGATCCCGGCATTGAGCGCCGGGCTTCCATGCAGATTGCCGCGAATGTGAATACCACCGGCGACCGTGAACAGCGCGGTCAGCAAGACGATGAACGGAATGTATTCGGCGAGCAGCGCATGCACCAGGCTGGCGCTGGCCGCCGACGCGCCGAAGAACAAGGCGAAAGGAATAAAAAATGCCAGCGCCCAGGCCGCTGAGATTTTTCCGAAATGGTGATGCCAGATTCCGGGCGTGGCCAGTGGCAGGATGGCAATCGACAGCAATATCCCGGCAAAAGGAACGCCCCACCAGGCGGACAACTGGCTGCCGTCAAAGTCTGCGGCAAAGGCAAGACCGGGCATGAGCCCAAAAAAACCTGAAAGGGCAAGTCGCTGCAAGGCTTTCACAAATATCTCCTTATTCATTGTCTTTTGTTTTTCTTGCCCCAACACAAAGGCCGGGCGACTCCTGGATGCAAGACCGGCGACGACTTTCACCTGGGGTTTACTGGATCTCGAAAACCTGACGCAAATACGCCAGGTATTTCTCGTCATCGCACATGTTTTTGGAAGGCGTGTCCGAGAGCTTGGCCACCGGCTGACCATTGCAGCGCACCATCTTGATGACGATTTGCAGAGGCTCATAGCCCAGGTCATTCGTCAGGTTAGTGCCAATACCGAAAGCCAGCTGGCAACGGCCCTCGAACCGGCGATACAGCTCGATGGTTCGTGGCACTGTGAGGCCGTCGCTGAAGATCAGCGTCTTGGTGCGCGGATCGACCCGGTTGACGCGGTAATGCTCGATCAGGCGTTCGCCCCATGCAAAGGGATCGCCGCTGTCATGGCGGGCGCCGTCAAAGAGCTTGCAAAAGTACATGTCGAAGTCGCGCAAAAAGGCCTCGATGCCGTAGACGTCGCTCAGCGCAATGCCCAGATCCCCGCGGTATTCACGCGCCCAGGACTCAAAGCCAAAGACCTGGCTGTCGCGCAAGCGCGGGCCCAGCGCCTGGCAGGCCTGCAAGTATTCATGGGCCATGGTGCCCAGCGGCGTCAGACCCAGCTTCATGGCGAACAGCACATTGCTGGTGCCGGCAAACTGTCCGACCGAGCCGGCGCCCAGGCGCGCCGTAAGGGTTCGCAAGACCTCTTCGTGCCAGGCGCGGCTGTAGCGCCTGCGGGTTCCGTAATCGGCGATCTTCAGCGCGGCCAGGCCTTCGCCCCGCAGCTGCTCGATCTTCAGCTCCAACCTGCGCCGACCTTCGGCAAAGTCCGCAAGCTTCTGGGTGTTGCGGAAATACACCTCGTTGATGATGGCCAGCACCGGAATCTCGAACAAGATGGTGTGCAGCCAAGGCCCCTGGATGGACACGTCGATCTCGCCCGTGGGCAAGGCGGTGACCGTGACGTACTTTTCATTGAGGCGAAACAGCCCCAGAAAATCCACAAAATCGCTCTTGATAAAGCGCATGGAGCGCAAATAGTCGAGCTCGGCATCCTGAAAATGCAGGCTGCAAAGCGAGCGGATCTCCTCGCGGATTTCACTGACCAGCGGCGCCAGCGGACTGACGCCGGGGCTGCCTGCGTTGCGGCACTGGAAGCGGTACTCCACCTGAGCGCCCGGAAACCGGTGCAAGACCACCTGCATCATGGTGAACTTGTAGAGGTCGGTGTCGAGCAGGCTGGTGATGATCATAGCCGGGGCCGCATCATGCGAAAAGCTGTGACCGCGTCAAGGCTGGAGCGAACCGGCAGGAACGCCTGAATCAACCAAGGAAATCGACTTCAAACAGCAGGGTCGCATTGGGCGGGATCACCCCGCCGGCGCCGCGCGCGCCATAACCCAGTTCTGCGGGAATCACCAGGCGGCGCGTGCCACCGACCGACATGCCCTGAACACCTTCATCCCAGCCGCGAATAACCTGGCCCGCGCCCAGGGAAAACTCAAAGGGCTGGCCGCGGTCTTTGCTCGAGTCGAACTTGGCGCCTTGCACGCCGTCGTTGTACAGCCAGCCGGTGTAATGCACGCTGACGTAGTTGCCGGCTTTGGCGATAGCGCCCGTGCCGAGTACCGTGTCTTCGTATTGCAAGCCGGAAGCAGTGGTGGTCATGGTCATGACAAAAAACTTTCTAAGGTGGAAGAAGAGAAAAGAAAAAGCGGCGTAAACGGCAAGCCAGAAGCGAAGTGGCAGCCTTTGAGGGGTTTAAGAGGTCTAAAAGGTGTTTGGAAGGCCGGCAGGGCTCAAAAAACCGCCCGGTTTCGACGACCCCTGACTTTACCCGCAAGCCGGGGCCCCAAAGTCTGGGCGTGGCGGGCAAAAAGCCGGTTTCGGGCACGGACCGGGCCGGCGCCGGTCGCTGACGCCAGGCCCGGGCGATTTCAGGCAACAAAGGTGGTGAATTCAGCTGCGCTGACGCGTGGCGTGTGAAAGGTATTGACCAGCGCGGACTCGTCGGCATAACCGAGTGCCATGCCGCAGACCAGCATTTCGCCCTCACCGGCGCCGATGTGCGGCAAGATGACCCGGGCAAAACCGTTCCAGGCCGCTTGCGGGCAAGTGTGCAAACCGTGACCCCGCGCGGCCACCATGAGGGTCTGCAAAAACATGCCGTAATCCACCAGGCTGCCGCGACCCATCACGCGGTCCATGGTGAACATGAGGCCCACCGGGGCGTCAAAAAAGCGGTAGTTGCGCTGCTGCTGCGCATGCATCTTGTCCTTGTCGCCCTTGCCGATACCGAGCAGACCGTAGAGGCCCCAGCCGTTTTCACGGCGGCGATCAATGTAGGGCGAGACCCATTTTTCAGGGTAATAGTCGTATTCCTCGCGGTATTGCGCGCCCAGCTCGGGGTTGGCGCGCAAGGCGTCATGCGCGCTGCAAACCTTGTCCACCAGCGCGTCTCGGCTGGCGCCCTGCAAGACGTAGACCTTCCAGGGCTGGGTGTTGGTACCCGACGGGGCTCGGCTGGCGAGTTCCAGCAGTTGCATCAAGGTGCCAGGCTCGACCGGGTCGGGCCGGAATGCGCGCACCGACATGCGGCTGGTGATGGCCTGATCGACCGGATTCGGGTTGTTGGTGGTCACTTGAGCGTCTCCAAAACAGATAAAAGTGCGGATGGCAAGGGCACGGGCCGGCGCGTTGCCCGGTCGACATAAACATGAACAAAGTGACCTTTGGCGGCGCACACGGCCTGGGGGGATGGGTTCGCAGCATCGGGGCCGGCAAACAGTCCGACTTCGTAACGCACGCTGGACGCGCCAGCGTGGGCCACCCGGATGCCGGCTTCGACCGACTGCGGGAAAGCCAGTGGTGCGAAGTAATTGCACTGCGTCTCGACCACCAGCCCCATGAAAGCGCCCGCATGGATGTCGAGTGCGCCGTGCTCGATCAGATAAGCATTCACCGCGGTGTCAAACCAACTGTAGTAAACGACATTGTTGACATGGCCGTAGACGTCGTTGTCTGACCAGCGCGTGCTGATCTGACGAAACACCTTGTAGGCGCGGCGGGGTTCTGCTTGGGGACGGGTCATGGGCGATGGGGGAAAAGTCAGGCTAATGGAGCGTCGATTGCACAGTCAAATCGGATGCAGCCGGAGGCGGCCAGTTCCAGCAGCAGGTTAACGAGCACCTGATTCTGCCAGCGAGCGCTGCCAGCGGCGCCAATACACCAAGGCTGCCCGGTAGGTGTTGACCTGAATCCGCACGGTGTCTTCAATGGGAACGCTGTAGCCGCCCGCCATGGCGAAAGCCAGTGGCACGCGGCGCTGCCAAGCCCAGTCGAAAACCCGGCGATCACGCGCTTCCAGGCCGTCAAAGCTCAGACTCAGGCGCCCGAGCCGGTCGCCTTCAAAGGGATCGGCACCCGCCAGATAAATCACCAGGCCCGGCGAAAAACGCCCGTCCAGATCGGCGAGCCCCTGCTCCAGCGCTTGCAGGTACTCCGTGTCGCCGCAACCGTCCGGCAAGTCGATGTCCAGGTCGCTGGCCTCCTTGCGAAAGGGAAAGTTCTTTTGCCCGTGCATGGACAGGGTAAAGACGCTGGCGTCGCCCTGAAAGATGCTGGCGGTGCCGTTGCCCTGATGGACATCCAGGTCAATCACCGCCACCTGCAAAGCCGGCCGCCGCGGCCCATGACACCGGGCCCATTCGGCCTGCATCAGGCGCGCGGCCACGGCCGCGTCATTGAAGACGCAAAAACCGCCCCCTTTGTCAGCGCTGGCATGGTGCGTGCCGCCCGCCAGATTCGCCGCAATACCAGCCGGCACGCCGGACCTGCCCGCTGCGCCCGCCTGCAAACCCAGCGCCACACGCGCTGCCGCCACGGTGGCACCAGCAGATCGGCGGGAGCGCTCAACCATCTCCGGGCTCCAGGGAAAACCGATTTCACGCATAGCCAGGGCCGATATGTCCCCACTGGTGACCGCCTGGATGTAGGCCGGGCTGTGCGCCAGCGCCAGTTCACCGTCGCTCGCTCCCGGCGCCTCCTCCAGACGCAGATCGGGCATGTCGCGCTTCAGGCGCTCACGCAAGAGCGCGTACTTGGCCATCGGAAACCTGTGCCCCGGCGGCAGGGGCAAGACAAATTGATCGGCATGAAAGGCTTGCAAGGTTCGGGTATTCGCTTCAAAGTTGAAAACCAAGGAAAGGCACGGGACAAAGGCTGCAGGGTCGGCAGGGTCGGCAGGGTCGAAAAAACCTCGGGCTCCAATGAAAACCGGATTCGCCGCGCATGAGGGCCTGGGGCACGCCCGGACTGCCGGACCCGAGCCCGCCATTGTCGGCGCGGCTGAAGCCTCGAAGGCGCTCAGGCCTTCCAGGCCATGGAACACGACATCAGACTGCGCATAACAAGCCAAAGCTAGAGTCGCGCACCTAAAATGCTGCGGCGCAACAAAAAAGCCTTGCCGCGGCCCGGGTTATCCCTATACTTCAACCATGTTGCGGTGCAGCAATGGTGACTGAAAGGTCACCCCAGTCCGCAGAGCAGCTACTTCATCAACTCAAACTGGAGATTCAAATATGTTGACCGCTGAACAAGTCATGGCCTCGCAAAAAGCCAACGTTGAAACCCTCTTTGGCCTGACCAACAAGGCCTTTGAAGGCGTCGAGAAGCTGGTTGAACTCAATGTGCAGGCTTCCAAAGCCGCCTTGGCAGAGTCCGCCAATCAAACGCAAGCATTGCTGGGCGTGAAAGACGCACAAGAACTGCTGGCCCTGCAAGCTGGCCTGATGCAGCCACTGGCTGAAAAAGCCGCTGCTTACAGCCGCCACCTGTATGACATCGCCACCGGTACCAGCACGGAATTCAGCAAGGCTATCGAAAGCCAGGCTGTGGAAGCCCAAGCCAAATTCATGAGCCTGGTCGATGGCGCCGCCAAAAACGCACCAGCCGGCTCAGAAACTGCCATGGCCGTCATGAAAAGCGCCGTCGCCGCTGCCAACAACGCTTTCGAGTCGGTCCAAAAAGCGGTCAAGCAAGCCTCCGACATGGCTGAAGCGAACTTCACCGCCGTGAGCAACACCGCTGTTAGCGCTGCCAAAACACCGGCTGCCAAAAAGCGTTAAACAGCTTCGAGTTGTCTCCTCGGGTCCACGCGAAACGCAGGTTTCCAGGCCCGATTAAAAGCCCGCCAAGAGCCGTCTTGAGCGGGCTTTTTTTCGCCTGCGCGGCTTTCGCGGCTGCTTAGCGCACCGCGACTGCAGCGAGCTCGA
>CAJAOB010000197.1 GCA_903941205.1 uncultured Burkholderiales bacterium
CCCCCCCCGCCCGCCCTGATCAACGCAAGGACCGCCACATGCTAGACCGCATCAAAGCCTGCCTGCCCTCTCTTGCGCCGGCCGAACAACGCGTGGGCAAGTTGGTGCTCAGTGACCCGCGCGCTTTTGCCAATTTGCCTATCAGCGAACTGGCCGACCGTTCACATGTGAGCAAACCCACCGTCGTGCGTTTTTGCCGCAGCCTGGGCTACGACGGCCTGAGCGATTTCAAGCTCAAGCTCGCGGGCAGCGTCAGCGAGGGCGTGCCTTTCATTCACCGCAGTGTGGATGTGGACGACAAGGTCAGCGATGTCGTGGTCAAGGTGATCGACAACACCGTGTCGGCTTTTTTGAAATACCGCAATGACGCCAGCACCTTTGCCATCAGCAAGGCGGTCGATGCACTGCTGCTGGCCTGCCAGACGGGCAAGCGCATCGAGTTCATCGGCGTGGGCAATTCGGGCATCGTCGCGCAGGATGCGCAGCACAAGTTTTTCCGGCTGGGCGTCAACACCATCGCCTACAGCGACGGCCACATGCAGGTGATGAGCGCTTCGCTGCTGATGCCCGGGGATTGCCTGGTGGTGATTTCCAACTCCGGGCGCACGCGCGACCTGATGGATGCGACCGACATTGCGCGCAAAAACGGCGCTACCGTGATCGTCATCACCGCCAGCGGCTCGCCGCTGGCCTCGGCCGGTCATATTCATCTGTCAGCCGACCACCCGGAAGGCTATGACCGCTACAGCCCGATGGTCTCGCGCCTGCTGCACCTGATGATCATCGACATCCTGGCGACCACCGTGGCACTGCGTGTGGGCGGAACGAAATTGCAGCCACTGCTGCAAGACATGAAAAACAACCTGCGCAACAAACGCTACGCCTGAGAACCGCACCCGCCCAAACAGTCTGAGGGCGAATTTTCAAGCTCCCTCCCCGCATGTGAGGCACGTCCGAAAATTCATTAAAAACACAAAAATCGCTTTTGTTTGTGGTTTTTTGCAAACAATTGCAAATTCATGAAAGCCTAGGGACAAGTCTATCGAGGCCGAAAATACACCAAAGTATTCATTCGCAGCACCCGTGCGCAAAAATCCGGAAACCGCCGACCCCCACACAGGGATGTCAACAAACTCGCCAACCACCGGGCTGTACGCTTTGCCGGCTGTACAACCAGAAATTTAGCCAGGCTTGGCCGCGCACCCCTTCAAGCAAGGTTCAGGGCACCTTGGGCGGATCTGCACGGCTTAGCATCACCGGCCCGTACCAGGCCTGAGCGCTGGAGCGGGTGTTGTCGGTGTCGGTCATGATGCCGATCGCGATCAGGCGCCCAGGAGGCTCACCGAAGGCGCGAATGAAATCGGCGCGCACATCGCGCTCGTAGTCGATCCAGCGGTTCAGACGGGTGGGCCCGGACTCAAGCACCAGTTTGCGGATGCGATCAGTGCGTGAATTGAGTTGCACACTGCCCGGCTCGCGCTGGTTGCACCAAACGTACATCAAGGTCGCGTAGGGCATTTCCTCACCGGTGAGCGCGCGCGCCAACTCAGACAACATGTGGTCCCTCGGCGAAAGGCGCGATCGGTCGCCTTCAAAAGCCAGCACCAGCCGCACAGGCGAATCACTCTTGTCGCGCTGACCCATGTCGGCATCGGGAATCAAGGCCGGCACCTTCCATGAAAACCGCAGCATGCCCAGTTGCTCCGGCTCAACGCTCACGGTCTTGCGCAACATGCTGGCCGCGCCGCGGGACTTGACGCCCAAGGCGCTTCGGCCATCAAGCTGCAAATAGGCAAACTGATTAGCGGCTTTGCCCGGAAAGGTGTGATGCTGCCAGCGCGAGGCGGCAGACGCGTCAAGTGCGGGCGAGGACACGGAAGACACGGAGGCCTGGTCCCAAGGCGTTATCCGACGCACCGAAGGGGCGCTGCCGGATTCAGCCGGTTCGGACATGCTGGCGCAGCCCGCTAACAAGGCAGACACCATCAGCAGCGCAAGACAGGCCAGCCGCGAAAAGATACTCCGGCAAGCGGGGGCAAGAGGGGCTGCAGGCGCAAGGTCGAAACAGGGCATGGTCAGGTGGGCTGCTGAAGTGGGTCGTGAATGACAACGATTGCTTGCTGCAACAGAAGCAAAAAACCAAAAAAACGCAAGGTCAAAACGCCTGTTCTGGAGGTCTCTACGAAAAAACCCCGCCATGTTGCCACAGCGGGGTTTCAGCACTCGAAATTTTCAACTGGCTTGCGCCAGCGTCAAATTAGAACGTATGACCAACGATCAGGTGGGTTTCTTTCAGATCGTATGCAGTACCTGCACGGTCGATCTTGTTGTAGACAGCAGACACAGCAGTGCGCTTGCTGAACATGTACTTGTAGCCCACGAAGGTTTGCTTGACGTCGTCACCAACGGCCGAGGTTTCAGCAGAACGCTTGCCGAAGCCAGCGGCTGCGACACCCGAACCCAAAGGTGCGCTGACCGTGAAGACCGTGCCGTTGCCTGGGTTGGTCGAGCCGTCGTTGAGGTCGATGGACTGGGTGGTGACACCAACTTTGGCGACGCCGAGGTCGTAGCTTGCCAGCAAGGTGGTCAGCTTGGCGCCGCCAGTTGCAGCCACGTCAGTGATGTTAACGCCTGCTGCGAGCGGACCATTAGCGTACTGCAGGGTCAGGGAAGTCGTGTCTTTGTAAGCATCAGTGTCGCCAATGCCGGTACCCGATGTGTCCTGAGTTGGAGCCAAAGCCAAATTAGCAGTGAAACCGCTGACGTTTGGGGTTGCGTAGGCAATGTAGTTGCTGAAGGTATCACCATAGATCACGCGCGACTTGGTGTCACCGGCGGCCAGGCTGCCGTCCGAAATACCGCTGACAACTGGCAAACCGGTCACATCACCGATGGAGCCCCACAGGCTGCGAATGGCGGTATTGCCACGGCCCAGGAACAAGCCACCGAAGCCACCGCTCAGGGTAACGTTGGCACCGCGGTCGCCCAGGATGGTGCGGTTAGAGGCTGTGCTCACGTCGGTGGTGGTCGTAGCAACCGCGCCGATGGAGGATTGCAGTTGGAAGCCGGCTTTCAAGCCGCCGCCCAGATCTTCAGAGCCAGCGAACTGGAGGTTGCCGGTCTGGCGAGCGATTTGCAGGCCGGAGTCAGCAGTACCGAGGGTGGATTTGCCGAAAGCCAGACCGAAACCACCAGAGATGGTGACGGTGGACTGGGCGGAAGCTGCGGACACGGCGGCCAGAGCAGCCAGGGCAATCAGGGATTTTTTCATTGAGAGTTTCTCCAAGGTTAAACATAGGGCTCCAGGATTTTTGGATCCCCGGGCCAACCTCCATTAAGGAAGTTGGACCTATTGCACCAGACGAACCGGGGCATGGCAAAGGAAATAGGCGGTAAAACCTACTTTCGTTGTCAGCGTGCAACAAAGCGTGACCGGGGGGTAAAAACCCCTCCGACAGGGGCGCGGCTAAACTGGAACCAATCTGCTGAACTGCGTTCACCTTTTTCTATGCGAGTGCTTGAGACAAGCCGCTTTTCCCTCGAAAGACGACCCATGGACACGCCCCTGAACACCGCGCTGACTGCTGTCGACAGCGCCTTGCGCACCCTGTTTGCCAAACCCCGTGCCAGCAGGGTCTGCCCCACGGTGCCCGCCGAGGCCACCGTGCTTGATGAAGCGCATAAAGTCAGTGCTGGCGCACTGATGCGGGTCAATCATGTGGGGGAGGTGTGCGCGCAGGCGCTTTATGCGGCGCAGGCGCTGAGCACGCGTGACCCGGTGCTGCGTCAGCAATTCCTGGATGCCAGCCGCGAGGAAGGCGACCATTTGGCGTGGACGCATGAAAGGCTGGCCGAGCTAGGCGCGCGGCCTTCGCTACTCAACCCGCTTTGGTACGCCGGCGCCTTTGGTCTGGGATTGCTGGCGGGCCGCCTGGGTGACAGTGTGAGTCTGGGCTTTGTGATGGAAACCGAGCGCCAGGTGGAGTCTCAC
The DNA here is from genome assembly GCA_903941205.1 of uncultured Burkholderiales bacterium. GTDB lineage: Bacteria > Pseudomonadota > Gammaproteobacteria > Burkholderiales > Burkholderiaceae_C > Polaromonas. The sequence goes on from CAJAOB010000197.1 coordinate 3,992, forward strand.
CTGGCCAGCCATCTGGCGCTGTTGCCAGAAAACGACCATGCCTCGCGGGCCATCGTGGCGCAGATGAAGGATGACGAAGCGCGCCACGCGGCAGATGCCGCCCAGTCAGGCGCTCAGGAGCTGCCCTTGCCGGTGAAGGCTCTGATGCGCGCTTCAGCCAAAGTCATGACGACCACGGCGCATTACATCTAAGACGGAGCGCCTGCGCGATCAGACTTCGACCAGTTCAAAGCTGGTGCTGATCTCGGCTGTCTTGCCCAGCATGATGGTGGCCGAGCAGTATTTGTCGTGGCTCATGGCGATGGCGCGTTCGACGGCGCTGGCCGCAAGCCCTTTGCCGGTCACGACAAAATGCATGTGAATTTGGGTGAACACCTTGGGGTCTACGTCCGCGCGGTCAGCCGTGAGCTTGACAGAGCAGCCGCGAACGTCTTGCCGACCGCGCTTGAGAATCAGCACCACGTCATAAGCGGTGCAGCCGCCCGCGCCGGCCAGCACGGTTTCCATGGGGCGCGGCGCGAGGTTGGCGCCGCCGTTCTCGGGTTTGACGGCATCAGGCGCGCCGTCCATCACCAAGGTGTGGCCGCTGCCGGTCTGCGCGACAAAAGACATGGCCGAACCTTCGCCAGCAACAGCTTGCGGACCGGCCCAGTTGACTATGCATTCCATGAATGACACTCTTTCATTTTCGTAATAAGACAAAAAACAAGCTCTGAAAGGTCAACAATGACCCTGGAGTACAGATTTTTCAAAGCAGAATTCCTACTACAGCGCTCATCGGTTAGCACGAAGTAGCTAAAATCACACTATCAAGCACTAAACAAACCCAAAGTTGGCGATTTGCAAATTTTGCTAAATTTGGCCCGTCGGCATTGTTGCACTGGTTGTCTCCCCCACTCCTCAAAGGGTGGATTTACAGGCCCGGACTGTCATGGTCCGGGCCTTTTTTTGGGCGCTTTATGATCAGCACCCAGAGAAAACCCTCATGCTGCCCCACAAAAAACCATCTTCCAGGCGGTCCGCGCCGTCCAAAGCCCTTGCCCCGGCAAACCCGCCAGCCGCTCTCACGCCAGCCGATTACCTTAAAAAAATTCTCACCGCCCGGGTCTACGACGTGGCGGTGGAATCAGCTTTGGAACCCGCTAAAAACCTGAGCCTGCGCCTGAAAAACACCGTGCTTCTCAAGCGCGAAGACCAGCAACCGGTATTCAGCTTCAAGCTGCGCGGCGCCTACAACAAGATGGCGCACCTGAGCCCGGCGCAGCTCAAAAAAGGCGTGATCTGTGCCTCGGCCGGCAACCATGCCCAAGGCGTGGCCTTGAGCGCCAACAAGCTGGGCACGCGCGCAGTGATCGTCATGCCCGCCACCACACCGCAGCTCAAGATTGACGCGGTGCGCGCACTCGGCGGCGAGGTGGTGCTTCATGGCGAGAGCTATTCGGACGCTTATTTGCACGCGGCAGCGCTGGAAAAGAAAAACGGTCTGAGCTTTGTCCACCCGTTTGACGACCCGGACGTGATCGCCGGACAGGGCACGATTGCCATGGAAATCCTGCGGCAGATCCAGGGCGTGAGCCACGGCAAACTTGACGCGGTGTTTGTAGCCATTGGCGGCGGCGGACTTATTTCGGGCGTAGCCAACTACATCAAGGCGCTGCGCCCCGAGATCAAGGTCATTGGCGTGCAGATGAACGACTCGGACGCGATGATCCAGTCCGTCGGCGCGAAAAAACGCGTGACGCTGCAAGACGTGGGGCTCTTCTCGGATGGCACCGCCGTCAAGCTGGTGGGCGAGGAAACTTTCCGCATCAGCCGGGACCTGGTCGACGAGTTCATGACCGTGGACACCGACGCCGTCTGCGCCGCGATCAAGGACGTCTTTGTCGACACCCGCAGCATCGTCGAGCCGGCGGGCGCGCTGGCGGTGGCGGCCATCAAGCAGTACGTGGCCTTGCACAAGACCAAGGGCGAGACTTACGCTGCCATCCTGTGTGGCGCCAACATGAACTTTGACCGCCTGCGCTTTGTCGCCGAGCGCGCCGAAGTGGGCGAAGAGCGCGAAGCGCTGTTTGCGGTCACCATCCCTGAAGAGCGCGGCAGCTTCAAGCGCTTTTGCGAACTGATCGGCGACCTGCCCGGCGGCCCGCGCAGCGTGACCGAGTTCAACTACCGCATCAACGACGCGACCCAGGCGCAGGTGTTTGTCGGACTGACCACGCAGGGCAAAGGCGAGAGCAGCAAAATTGCGCAGACGTTTTCAAAGCACGGCTTCAAGGCACTGGACCTCACGCACGACGAGCTGGCCAAGGAGCATGTGCGCCACATGGTAGGCGGCCACAGCGCGCTGTCTAAAGACGAGCGACTGCTGCGTTTCGTGTTTCCCGAGCGCCCGGGCGCGCTGCTCAAATTTTTGTCCACCATGCGGCCCGGATGGAACATCAGCCTTTTCCACTACCGCAACCAGGGCGCCGATTACGGCCGCATTCTGGTCGGCCTGCAAGTGCCCAAGGCCGACAACACCGCCTTCAAGAACTTTCTGGCAACCCTCGGCTATCCCCACGTGGAAGAAACCGACAACCCGGTTTACAAGCTGTTCTTGAAGAGCTGATGCGGCATGTGAACGGGTGCTGGCCGCGGGAGAACTACATGGATCCCGCCCTCCGATCAGGTCGAAGACAGGCTTTGCGAGGATGACGGGCAAAGGCTGCGTGCGCAGACGTATGACGGTAAAAGGCGTGGTGCGTATGAAATGATGACGAGAAAAAGACACCGTCATTCCTGCGCAGGCAGGAATCCATCCCCGACGGCGAACACTGCAGACCTGAAGATGGATTCCCGCGGTCGCGAGGATGACGGACAAGGGCTTCGTGCGCGGACGTATGACGGGAAAAGGCATGGTGCACAGAGGTATAACTGAAATAGACACCGTCATTCCTGCACAAGCAGGAATCCATCCCCGACGGCGAACACTGCGGACCTGAAGATGGATCTCCGCGATCGCGAGGATGACGGGCAAAGGCTGCGTGCGCAGACGTATGACGGGAAAAGGCGTGGTGTGTATGCGATGGTGGCGGGAAAAAGACACCGTCATTCCTGCG
>CAJAOB010000198.1 GCA_903941205.1 uncultured Burkholderiales bacterium
GAGTGGTAGTTCAGTTGGTTAGAATACCGGCCTGTCACGCCGGGGGTCGCGGGTTCGAGTCCCGTCCACTCCGCCAAAAATTTTCAATGAAAACAATGGGTTACGAGCTTTGGCTGGTAGCCCATTTTGGTTTTGGCTCAAAAAACCAAGCTTTGGAGCACCTCCAAAAAAACAAGAGGGCCGGAGCCCGCTTGTTTTGCCCCTCCAGAAGGCCCTTTCAAGCCGCTGACTTTGCCTTGCGAACAAGGTGCCGGTCTTAGGTCATTCCAATCATTTTTTCGCTCACATGGCCCGTTGCGCTCATCGTGTCGGTGTCGCTGCGCTCCAGGTTGTTGGCTACCCCAAGCGGGCGGCGTTCTTGAAGACTAAAGCGGCGAAATGTGATGCGGCCTTTTTGGCTTGAACAAAGCACTCGTCCATCAATGCGCCCAGCTTGGGGAGCTTGGCGCGCAACTGGTCATCCCCGTTCGCCGCTCTCCACTGCGCCTTGGACGCCTCAGGCGTCTCCCGCACGAACACCGTGCCCATCACCGCTGAAATGGCTGTTCATGAAACCGGGCCTGTCTGGGAGGCGACGCGTGCAAGCGGTTCCTTGCCAGGGATCGCCGTGACAGTCATCTCGGGCTCGCACCTGCTGGTTGATGGCGGGCTTATCAGCAACTTGCCGGGCGACATGATGCGCTGCAAATGCGGCGGCGGGCCGGTCATCGTTGTCAACGCCAGCCCGCAGGAAGATGTGGGCGTGGGTGCTGACGGATTTCCGTCCCCATGGAAGGTTTCTGGCACCGCGCGCTGCCGTTCCGGCGCAACCTGGACGTCTCGAGCGTACTGGGCATCGTGCTGCGCGTGCCCTCGCTGGTGTCGGCGAATCGCACGGAGGAGATCAAGCACAGTGTGGACCTTTACCTTGGGCCGCCGATTGATGATTTCGGGATGCTCGAATTCGAAAGAATGGACGAGCTAGTCGAAATTGGCTACGCCTGAACCCTGCGCATGGCCGCTGACTGGAAGGCCCCGCGCTAAAAAAGCGCGATCAAGGCTCTCAAACTTTTTTTGCTTTCGCTTATTCAGAACCCACGCATTGACAGCTCGGCGGGTCTGGGTATGACCTTGGGTGAACTCAAAAAACCTGCGGTCTGCTCGCTTGCCTAAACCGCGTCAACGCGGATATTTTGCGCTGCAACGACCTTTTGCCAGCCGCTGAAGTCTTGCGCCAGAAACCGGCCCAACGACTGCGCGCCTTGTGCGGACGGCTCCAGCGCATCCAGCGCGAAGCGGGCCAGCACTTCCGGCAGCTTGACGACTTTGGCGACGGCTTCGCTGAGTCGTTCAATCACGGCCTCTGGGGTGCCCTTGGGTGCGACCAGGCCAAAGTAGTTGAGCACATCAAAGTCGGCAAAGCCGGACTCCGCCATGCTGGGCACCTGCGGCAGCGCCGGCGAGCGCTTCGCGGTGGTCACGGCCAGCGCCTTCACGCGGCCGTCGCGCACATAGGGCGCGAGCGCCGGGATGGTTCCGGTGACCAGCTGGATCTGGCCGGAGATCATGTCCAGGGTTGCAGGTGCGATGCCGCGGTAGGGAATGTGGGTGATGAAGGTGCCGCTGCGCGCCTTCAGGGTTTCGAGCACCAGATGGTTGATGCCGCCCGCGCCGGCCGAGCCGTAATTGAGCTGACCGGGGCGCGTCTTGGCGTACTCGACCAGCTCGCGCATATTGGCCACGGGCAGGTCCTTGTTGGCCGCCCAGAGCAAGGGTCCGTTGGCAATCATGCTGACGGGCGCAAAGCTGCGCAAGGGGTCGTAGCCGGCTTGCGGCAGCACGGCCGCCACGGTGGTGAAGGGCGCGGCGACCAGCAGCAGGCTGTGTCCGTCCGGCGCGCTTTGGGCGACGTGCTGGGCGCCAATCGCGCCGGATGCGCCGGTGCGGTTTTCCACCACAAACGGGCTGCCCATGATCTCACCCATTTTCTGGGCCATCAGCCGGCCGACGGCATCGGTGCCCGCGCCTGCTGCAAACGGAATCACGATGCGCACGGGCCGCTCCGGGAAGCCGGCCGCATGGACCATGGGAATGGCACAGGCGGCCGCGGCAGCGCCGGTGCGGGACAAGAAATGACGGCGGGATGGGTTCATGGCGGACCTCGAGTTCAGTGTGGATAAATCATAGCGGGGTCATGATGCTTCGAGCCTGTGAAACGCCGATGACAGGGCTGGGTTTTCCCGGTGTGTAGCGCCGCTAAACTGGCCTGATGAACACCATAGTCCGCATCGACGCCCACGTTTTCAATGTCTCTGCCAAGACCAACTGGGTCTTTGTATCGGTCAGTTCCTCCGACGGGCGTACCGGTTGGGGCGAGGCTTCCCTGATCGGATGGGAGCCCCTGCTGGTTGCGGCCGCGCGCGAGTTGGCGCTGGAGTGGCAGGGCCGGCCGCTGGCTGAGGCCCAGGCCGGACTTCGGGCCTCGGCGCAATCGCCCGGCGGACTGGTTTTCAATGCCGTGGTCAGTGCCGTGCAGCAGGCGCTGGCCGCCTTGCTGGCGGGGGATGCTGCCGGCGCGGCGGCGCTGGCTGGGACGACGCTGCGCCACAGCGTACCGCTTTACGCCAATATCAACAGGGCCACGCGCACGCGCACGCCACAGGGTTTTGTCGATACGGCTTTGCGCGCCCGTGCGCAAGGCTTCACGCGTTTCAAGGCGGCCCCCTTTGACGGCCTGACGCCCGCTTTGTGCAGCACGGCTCAAGGGCAGGCACTTATCAGCCACGGCCTTGACTGCATGCATGCGCTGCGCGATGCGCTGGGCTCCGAGGCGCTGCTGATGGTGGACTGCCACTGGCGTTTTGACGAGGCGCGCGCCTTTCAGGCCCTGCACGATCTCGAAACTGTCGGGCTGCACTGGTTTGAATGCCCGATAGCTGAAACCCACGCTCATTGGCCGGCCATGCGTCGTTTGCGAAAGGCCACGCGCGACCAAGGCCTCTTGCTGGCCGCAGCCGAGACGCAGGTCGGGCTGGCCTCCTTCCAGACCCTGTTTGACGAGGCGCTTTACGACGTCGTCATGCCCGACATCAAGTATTGCGGTGGGCCACTCGAAATGCTGAAGATCGCTGAACGCGCCAGCGAACATGGCGTGCAGTTTTCACCGCACAACCCGTCGGGCCCGGTGTGCACCTGGCACAGCCTGCAGGTGGCGGCGCTGGCGCCCGAATGCGCGATGCTGGAATTGCAGTTCGACGAGAGCGACCTCTATGACTCGCTGGTGGACGGGGCGGCCCGCGCCGAGTTGGCCCCGGCTGGCGCCTGCCTGACGCTGACCCGACCCTATGCGCAGCTGCTCTCGCTCAACACGCCCCTGCTGCAAGCCCACCCCTACCAGCCGGTACCCCCCGGCATCGAGACGCAGCTCAACCGCTGAGCGAGCGGGCCAGGCAGCGGATCGGGCGCGGCGGTGGCGCCTGGCTCTTGCGTCCCGTAACTGGGTTTCAGACCTCCACGCTTTGCAGCGCTGAGGTTTTTGAGCTTGGGGCTTCAGTTCATTTTCGACGGCAAGCCGCTCGTCAATCAGCGCGAATGTTTCGCTCGGCCGCGAGCTTTTTCCAGCGTGCGACGTCGGTCGTGACGCGCGTGGCGAAGGCTTCCGGCGTGCTGGGTGCCGGGTCGCAAGCCAGCGTTGCCAGCCTGGCTTTGACCTCGGGCTGCTCCAGGGCTTGGTTGACCAGCGCGTTGATGCGCGTGACCACCGCCTTGGGCGTGCCTGCCGGGGCCAGCACGCCAAACCAGGCAATGGTTTCGAAGCCGGGCAGGGACTCTGCCAAGGCGGGCGTGTCGGGCAGGCTGTGATGCCTTTGCGCCGTGGTCACTGCCAGCGCCTGCACCTTGCCGGCCTTGATCTGGGCAGACCAGGGCGGCAAGTTGCCGATCATGACCTGGACCTCGTCAGACAGCACACCGGCCACGGCCGGTGCCGAACCCTTGTAGGGGATGTGCGTCATGTCGGCGCCTGACATGCTTTTGAAGAGTTCGGCCGACAGATGGGCTGAGCTGCCCACGCCGCCCGATGCGTAATTGACTTTGCCGGGGTTGGCTTTGGCGTAAGCGACGAACTCGGCCACCGTCTTGACCTTGGTGTTGGGGCTGACCACCATCACGTTGGGGGTGGTGCAGATCATGGCGACCGGCACAAAGTCCTTGACCACGTCGTAATTGAGCTTGCTGTAGATGCCGGCGTTGACGCCGTGCGAGCCGGCGTTGCCGACGATCATGGTATAGCCGTCGGGCGCTGCCTTGGCCGTCAGCTCCGAGCCCAGCACGCCGCCCGCGCCGGGCTTGTTGTCAATCAGAACCGGCTGGCCGAGTTCACGCGACAGCCGCTCGGCAATCAGGCGCCCAGTGATGTCGGAGCCGTCGCCCGGCGTGCTGGGAACGATCCAGCGAAGGGGCTTGGTCGGGTAGGTTTGCGCCAGCGCGAGCGGGCTGCCGAGCGCGCAAGCCAGGCCGAGCGCCCAAGTGAGTTTCATCTTCAGGTTCATGTTGGTGGGTCCTGTCGCTTTGTGGTTTGCGGTGCTTGCAGCGCTCGAAATAGCGCCGCAGTCCTGACGCGCCAATTCTGACATCGTTGGCTTTGCAGCCCGCTAGCGCAAACCCGATCAGCCCGCCGCTTTCACGGCCTGGCAAGAGCCCGGCAACAGGCCGGCGACCTGAGCGCGGGAGCGTGGCTGTCTTGGTCATTTTTTGCACCCGGCGGGCACCGATTAGCCCTCTTGTCCTACACCACGAACGCGCTGAGGCGCGGGTAATCACTTCAAGCATTCGCGACTTGGCGCGCCACCTCCTGGGCCGCCTGTCTGGCGGCTTTGGGCCAGCCTGTGAGCGTTTTATTTTTACTCTGGCGTGGAGCCTTGCGTGCCGGTCAACAAGTTGGTCACCCCTGTGTTTGAGGTTCTCCTGTACCGGGCTCGTCCCGGTCGCCTTGGTCCGTCGCAATGGCTGGCGCTCGCCAGCGTGCTTGACGAGTCTGAGCGCGAGCAGGCCCAGCGCTTCAGGCTGGAGGTCGACCGGCAGGCTTATGTGCTCGCGCATGGCTTGCGGCGCGTGGCACTGGCGCAATGGCTGGCGGTGCCGGCGGCGGCGCTGGTGTTTGGTCGTGCGGCCAGCGGCCAGCCGCGCTTGTTGTGGCCTGGGAACCGGTCGATTTCCTTTAGCCACACGCGCACCCGGGAAGGCGCGCTGCTGGCGGTGTCCCAAGCCGCCAGCGTCGGGGTCGACATGGAAAGTTGCCGTGGCGCTGCTCTGGACAGGGCGCTGCTGCAAGACTTCATCGTGCTGCCTGACACCGCAGACGCTGCTCCAAGTGCCCAAGCCAACAAGCCCGAGGCCGACCTCGCCGCTGGCCTTTTCGAGCCCTTGTTTTTTTACTGGACAGCGCTGGAGGCTTTTTGGAAAGGCCTTGGAAGGGGCTTGCAGGCGGCTAACCCGCGACTTCATCTCGCCCAAAGCGAAGCCGGGCATTGGCGGGCTTGGCCGGCGCTGCACGAGACGGGCGCGACCCTGGCCGATCGCACTCGCGCGCGTGTGCCCGCCGCGCCGGCGCTGATTTTCCCGGTCCGCGCCGCGGAAGGCTGCGTCGCTTCGCTGGCGCTGCATCCAAGGCTCGCGCCTTGCATGCAAACCCGCACCCGCACCAGTGCCGCGGTCGAGCAGGAGAGCGGCGCTGCAGTCTGGGCGCTGCATGAGACAGATCTTGAAGCCGAACTCGAGCAACTCAGCCCGCTCGTCTGGCAAGCCTCGCGGGGAGCCGGGCGCCATTGAGTCAATTTCCAGCAACCACGTCATTTCCAAGGAACCCAAGATGAACACCACGACCCGTGCCGTCAGCAGCGCTGTTTTTGTAGGGGGCGGCAGCCTGTTGATTCGCTGTGCGCAGGCTTATCTCGGCGCCGGCCACGTCGTGCAGGCGGTGGTTTCCGACAATCCGAAAATTTTGCAATGGGCGCGTTCGCTGGGCATCCCGGCTCTGGCGCTGGACGACCCGGCCCGGCTGGACCTCAGCGGCTTGTCTGCCGACTACCTGTTTAGCGTGGCCAACCTGCGCGTGCTGCCGCCTGCCGTGATCGGTGTGGCACGGCAATTGGCGATCAATTTTCATGATGCTTTGCTGCCGCGTTACGCCGGCCTGAACGCGACCGCCTGGGCTTTGATGGCGGGCGAGACTTCGCACGGCATCACCTGGCACGAGATGACGCGAGCCGTAGACGCCGGCCGCATCGTGCAGCAAGTCGGCTTTGACATCGCGCCCGGCGAGACCGCATTGAGTCTGAACGCCAAGTGCTACGAGGCCGGTTTTGCGGGTTTCATGGCACTGCTCGGCGAGATGCAAACGGGGGGGCTTAGGCTCACGCCGCAGCAAGGCGAGCGCGGCAGCTTTGGCGCTTCGGCGCGGCCGGCGCTTCTGGCAACGCTGGATTTCTCAAGCAGCGCCGGCCAGATCGCAGCCTTGGTTCGGGCGCTGGATTTCGGGCCTTATCCCTACCCGAATCCGCTGGCGCGACCCAAGATTTTTACCGGCGAGAAGCTCTTGCTGGTGCGCAGCGCGCGGCTCAGTGAAGCCGCCGACTGGGCGCTTCCCGGCACCGTGATCGACGTGCAGGGCGACAGCGTGCAAGTCGCCACTGCCGACGGCGTGGTCGTGCTCGGAGGCTGTAGCGATCTGCACGGCGGCGCGCACGGGCTGCACGCCGGCATGTTGTTGCCGCCGCTGAGTCAGGAACTGCAACAGGCCCTGAGCGAAAGGACCCTCAAGACCGGTCGGGGCGAAGGCTTCTGGTTCGACACCTTTGCCCGGCGGGTACCCCTTGAATGGCCCTATCCGCGGCGGCTTGCCGCTTTGCAAGACGCTAAGGGGCCCGCCGGGGCTGTCGGGCTTGCCGGGGCGATGGGGCGGACCGAGGCGATCAAGGCTGTCGAGTCCTTAGAGCCTGGCGCGCCCCACATCCTGCCCTTGAACGTAGCGGCGCAAGGCGCGCGCAGCGTGGCTGGCTTGCTGGCCTGGCTGTCGGCCCTGACCGGGCAGGCGCGGCTGACGGTTTTTTATGGCGATGCGACCCTGTGCGAGCAAGCCAGGGCGCTGGAGCCCTGGCTGTCGCCCTGGGTGCCGCTGAACATGTCCATTGCGCTGGAGCGCCCGATTGCCGATGTGGTCGACAACACGCAGGCGCGCATCAGCCAGATCCACCGCGCCGGCCCGTTTGCGCGCGACTTGCCGACGCGCCTGGCCGACAAGCCGGCACCCCTGGCCCGGGCCGCCACCTGGGGGGTATGCCTGAGCGGGCAATTCAACGAGGACGCTGACGATGCGCCCGCGCTGCTGCTGACCTCGGACAGCTCCGGGCGCGAACTCGTACTGGTGGTCGACAGTGCCTTCTACGCTAGCCCCACGGCGCAACTCATGGCCTCGCATCTGGCGGCCTATCTGCAGGCCTTCGAGGCTGCCAGCGACCAGGCGACGGTGGCTGAAATATCCCTGCTGCCGCAGCAGGAAGCGGCGCTGTTGAACGCATTGAATGACAACGCAACCCCCTTCGACACCCTCGGCTGCGCCCACGAACTGATCGCCGCGCAAGCCGCCTTGAACCCTTCGCAACTGGCCATCAGCTTTCAGGGCCAGGAGATGACTCGCCAGCAGCTTGAGGCGCAAGCCTGCGCGCTCGCCGTGCGCCTGCGCCAGCGTGGTGTGCAGCCCGGGGATGTGGTGGGCTTGTGCCTGGAACGCACGCCAGCGCTGGTGGTCGGGTTGCTGGCGATCTGGAAAGCGGGCGCGGCCTATCTGCCGCTGGACCCGGCTTATCCGGCGCATCGCCTGACTTTCATGGTGCAGGATTCAGCCACCCGGCTGGTGCTGACGACACGGCCGCTGGCGCAAGCGCTGGCACTCGCGCCGCAGCAGACCTTGCTGCTGGAGGAACCCGCCGCGCCAGATTCGGGCGCTGCCCCGGCCCTGCCAAACGAGCTGGCTCAAGCCGGCCCTGACGGGGTGGGCGTCGACCCTTTGCGCGCCGCCTACGTGATCTACACCTCCGGCTCCACCGGCAAGCCCAAGGGTGTGGTGGTGACGCACCGCAACGTGATGAATTTCTTTGCCGGCATGGACCAGCGTGTGCCGGTGGACCTTGGTGCCCGCTGGCTGGCTGTGACGAGTTTGTCCTTTGACATCTCGGTGCTGGAGTTGGGCTGGACCCTCTGCCGCGGTCTGGCGGTGGTGCTGCATTCGAGCGTGCCGCCCGCCGTGCAAACAGGCCCTGAGTTCAGCCTGTTCTTCTTTGGCAACGACAACCCGGCGCAAGCGCAGGAGCGCTACCAGTTGCTGTTTGAAGGCGCGCGTTTTGCCGACCGTGAAGGCTTTGCGGCGGTCTGGACGCCGGAGCGCCACTTTCATGCCTTTGGCGGCCTGTACCCGAATGCCGCCATGACCAGCGCCGCGCTGGCGGCTGCCACCGAGCGCGTGCAGATTCGCGCCGGCAGCTGCGTGCTGCCGCTGCATCACCCGATACGCGCCGCCGAGGACTGGGCCTTTGTCGACAATATTTCGCACGGTCGTGTCGGCGTGTCCTTTGCCGCCGGCTGGCAGCCCAATGACTTTGCGCTGGCGCCGGCGGCCTTTGCCAACCGCAAGACCGAGATGTTTTCCAGCATCGACAAGGTGCGCCGCCTGTGGCGCGGCGAGTCCGTGGCCTTTGACAGCCCGCTCGGGGGGCAGGTGGACATCCAGACCCGGCCCAGCCCGATCCAGGCCGAGATTCCTGTCTGGGTCACCGCCGCCGGCAACCCGGAAACCTTCGAGCAGGCCGGTCAGCTCGGCTACCGCGTGCTCACCCACCTGCTCGGCCAAAGCCTGAGTGATGTTGCCAGCAAGATCGCGCTTTACCGGCAGGCCTGGCGCCAGGCAGGCCATGCCGGGCAGGGCTACGTGACGCTGATGCTGCACACCTTTGTGGGCGACGACGAGGACGCCGTGCGCGAAGCCGTGCGCCAGCCGATGAAGGCCTACCTGGCCAGCTCAGTGGACCTGATCCGTCAGGCCGCCTGGTCGTTTCCCACCTTCGTGCAGCGCAGCAGCGGCAACGGCAAGACGCCGCTCGAAATCATGGAGTCCGAGCCCTTGTCTGCCGACGACATGGACGCGCTGCTGGAGCATGCGTTTGCGCGCTACTACAACACCAGCGCCTTGTTTGGCACCCAGGAGCGCTGCCTGGCGATGGTCGACAAGCTGCGCGGCGTGGGGGTCGATGAAATCGGCTGCCTGGTGGATTTCGGCATTGAGGCCGAAGCGGTGCAGGCGCATCTGCACGACCTCAAGGAACTGATGGACGCTGCCCGCCAGAGCCGCGCCAGCGGCCAGCGCGCGTCGGTGGCTGAGGACATCGTGCGCCACGGCGTGACGCATTTGCAATGCACGCCTTCGATGGCTTCCATGCTGGTGGCTGACGCGCCTGGCCGCGCGGCGCTGGCGCGGCTGTCGGCGCTGCTGGTGGGCGGTGAAGCGTTGCCGCTGGAGCTGGCCCGGCAGCTCACCGCGCTGGTGCCCGGCAAGGTGGTGAACATGTACGGCCCGACGGAAACGACGGTCTGGTCCAGCACCTGCGACCTGACGGCTTGCGACCTCAGCGCGCCCGGCGCTTTCGTGCCGCTGGGGCAAGCCATTGCCAACACCCGGCTCAAGGTGTGCAACAGCGCCGGTCTGGACGCGCCCGCGCTGGTGCCGGGCGAGTTGTGGATAGGCGGGGAGGGCGTCACGCGGGGTTACCTTGGGCGGCCCGAACTCACGGCCGAGCGCTTTGTGGCCGACCCCGTGCAGGCCGGCCAGCGCTGGTACCGGACCGGCGACCTGGTACGCCGTCACCCGGACGGTGCGCTGGAGTTTCTGGGCCGCACCGATCATCAGGTCAAGATTCGCGGTCACCGCATCGAGCTGGGCGAGATTGAAAGCTTGCTGCTGCGCCAGCCGGGCGTCAGGCAAGCCGTGGTGCTGGCCCGCGATGACCCGTCGGGTGGTCACCGGCTGGTGGCCTATGTGACGCCGCATGCGGGTTTCGTGCTCCAGTCCGATCTGCTGCGTCAGGCGCTGGTGGCGGAGCTGCCCGAGATCATGCTGCCGGCGAGCATCCTGGTGTTGCTGGCTTTCCCCATGACGCCCAACGGCAAGGTCGACCGCCTGGCGCTGCCCGATCCGCGCGCGGCCATCGTGCTGCCGCAAACGGCCGCGCCCGAGAGCGACATTGAAAGGACGATTGCAGCGCTGTGGCGCGATGTGCTCGGCCTGAGCGAGGTCGGCGTCAACGACAACTTCTTTGACCTCGGCGGCCATTCGCTGCTGGTGGTGCAGGTGCAGCGCCGTCTGCGCGAAGCCAGCGGGCGCGAGGTCTCGATCACCGACATGTTTCGCTTCCCGACCATTCGCGGTCTGGCCCTGCATCTGGCGGGACAGGCGACGAGCAGCGCGGTGGGTGAAGGACTGAGCCGCGCGCGCCAGCGCCGCAACCTGCGCACGCCAGCGGCACCGGCCTCCCAACCCGCGACCTCGGCCTGATCGGAGCTGACCCATGAATGCCCATGATCTCCATCCTCCGTCTGAAAGTGCCACCGTGTTGAACACCAATGCGCCGCCTCGACCTGATTCGCAGGCCGCACAGAACGACCCGCCGCCAGCGGTCGAGCCCGGCTGCATTGCCATCGTCGGGCTGGCCGGCCGCTTTCCGGCGGCCCGCTCGGCCAGCGAACTCTGGGCCTTGCTGCAAAGCGGCCAGAGCGCGAC
>CAJAOB010000199.1 GCA_903941205.1 uncultured Burkholderiales bacterium
CACCGAGGCCGATGCCGGCTGGACCGGCCTCGACATCGACGGCGCCCAACTGCGCCTGACCGACGGCACGCCAGCTTCGGCGCTGGGCGGCGAGCGCGCGGTCTTTGACTTGCCCCTGTCAGCAGCAGAAGGCGCAGCCCTGGCCTGGGCGCCCGCCATCCAGGCCAGCGACGCCTGGGTCTTGCGCGCCAGCCAGTGCTTGCACGCCCTCGGCTTCAGGCCGCAGCGCATCGCCGACACACCTGGACTGGTCGTCGCCCGCACCATCGCCATGCTGATCAGCGAGGCCATGGACGCCGTGCAGCAAGGCGTCTGCACGGCTGAAGGCGCAGACGCAGCCATGAAGCTCGGCGTGAACTACCCGGCAGGCCCGTTCGAGTGGCTGGCAGGCTGGGATTCTGGCGCTGTGATGACGGTCTTGAGCGCGCTGGACCATGCGTACCGCGGCGAGCGCTACCGCATCAGCCCGGGCTTGCGCTCGCAGGACTGGATCACCAGCGCGAGCACGACTTGTTAACTCTGGATGAACCAGCGCACCCTTTGCGCAGGCTGAAAGAATGGGCTGAAAAGATCGACAGATGGCGATGAGGCTTGGTCGCTAACGCTTGGTCAGCGCCGCTTGGTTTTGATGTACTGATGGCCCGCTATTTCTTCAAGCGCACAGAGCGCAAGGCAGGTCGAAAGGCAGGGCCAACGGTATTCAAAGGTTCGTGGCGCTCGGCCTGGCCCCTTCCGGCATAGGGGAATGAGTGCGCCAATTCGTTGGTCAAGCAAGGCGGCGCTACGCTTCAGGCAGGTCTGGGGACCACGGGCTGCGAAGCGGCGCTGTCAACGCGCCAGCAATTCAGCAGGCCCATGGGAACACCGGGTGAAAAAGCTGGTCCCGCTTTTGATTTGTAAAAGCCCTATCGCTGTGACTGGCCATCAGTTTTTCAAATTGACGCTGGGCCTGGATCTGAATTTCAGTGCTGTTGATGCCAAGCAGCTCAAAGTTTTCCATGAGTTGACGGCCGGCGACATAACTGGCCCGGCAATCAGTGCCCCTACCGGCCAGGATCAAGTTCTTGAAAGGATCGAAAAAGGGTCCCAGGTGCACGCCCTGAAGATCAAAGACAACAATATCGGCTTGGGCACCCGGCTCCAGGCGACCCAGGTCGTCGCGACCAAGCGCCTTGGCACCCCCTAAAGTGGCGGCGTTGTACATGTCAGCTGCGCTTGTCCGGCTTGCCTCGTTCTCGACCACGCGTGCCACATACAAGCCCACTTGCATGTTGTGCAACAGGTCAGGAGGCCAGGTGTCGGTACCCAGTCCAATGTTGATGCCGGACTCCTTGTATTTGCCGAACGAAAGCAATGCGTCGCCCATGCGCGCGAACACCACCGGGCAATGCGCAATACTCACCCCTGAAGCGGTAAGCCGATGCCAATCGTCCTGACTCGGGTTGGACACTCTGGGGTGTCCGCTGATATAGATGCCGTGCGGCAAGATGGTGCGCGGCGTCAGCAAACCCAGCTGCTCCAGCCAACCAAGCGGTGTGGTCTGGCGCAACTCGCGCACGAGTTCAAACTCGTACACCGACTGACAACAGTGCAGGCGAACCGGAGCCTGCAATTCTTCGCTCAGGGCGGCGGTCTGTGTCAATAGCGCAGGGGTGCAGGTTTCAATACGGTCGGGTGCCAGGATGCCCCGCACCAGGCCACCGTGCGCGCCGTCAAAATCCTGAAAAAACCGCAAGGACTGTTTCAGTCCGGCAAGGCCACGGGGCTCATCCCAGTGCTGGGCCAGGCTGCGGTCTTCACGGACATAGGTCATGCCGCTCATGAAGCAGGGACCAAGGTAAACACGCAAACCCATCTGACCCGCGGTGCCCGCTACGACTGCAAATTCGTCGTAATGCTCGGCCCATGCACGGTAATACATCGAGGTGATCGGCAAGGCCGTCGTGATGCCGTTGCGAATCAATTGGGAAAAGGCGTACCGGTACTTGAAGACCTCTTCTTCAGCGCTGTACGACTCGCGCGGACCCTGGCTTAAATAATCTTGCGACCACAGTCGCCCCATTTCTCGTTTGTCGCCATTCTCAAAGCCGAGCACGCCGGAATCCAAGTCCCCAAGTGCGTCCAGATCAATCAGGCCAGGCCCGATGAGGGCATGGCCGTAATCTACGGTTTTGTCGACATGCCCCGGAAACTCGCGGCCGACAAACTCAATCTTGTCGGCAGAGAAAACGACCTCGCCGTCACGCCATAGTTCGTGAGATTTGCCGTTAAAACCCACCACAAAGGCGGCTTTCAGTCGTGTGCGCATCGGCTGCCAAGCGCCTCAAATCGACAGGAAGACACCATCACGCGCCACAATTTTCCCGCGACTGATGACCGCGCGTCGGGGGCTTCGGTCCACCACCGCGGCGGCCAGACTTTCTGCCGGCAAGACCAGCAAGTTCGCCGGGCATCCTGGTGCCAAACCATAGGCCTGCAGGCCCAGGGCACGGGCGCCACCAGCGCTGACGATGTCGAAGGCCATTTCCAGATCGGCGTCCTTGCTCCAGCCAAACCTCATCGCCATCAACATGGCCCGCTCCAGCATGTCGCCATTGCCCATAGGGCTCCAGGCGTCACGAATCCCGTCAGACCCCGAGCACACATTGACATTGCGACTGCGCAGCATGGCCACTGGCGGCACAGTCACATGGGAAGGCGCGCAAGTCATGATCGAGATTTCCAGCTCGCAGAGGCGATCGGCAAGCCCGTGCAACTCAGCAGGCGCAAACGCCCCGAGGCAATAGGCATGGCTGATCATTACCCGGCCTTGCAGTCCGCAGGCCTGCGTCATGTCGGCAATGCGCTCAATTTCCCAGCGACCCAAATCGGCCGGATCGTGCAGGTGAATATCCACGCCGCGGTCATACCGGACGGCCCATTCAAAAAGAGCTTCGAGGTGCCGGACAGGATCGCGGTCAATGGCTGCAGGGTCGATACCGCCGACGATATCAACCCCCATTTCCAGTGCCTCTTGCATCAACGCAGCTGTGCCGGGCTGGATCAGCAAGCCGCCCTGTGGGAAGGCCACCAACTGCAGATCAATCAGGTGCTTGTATTGGTCGCGCAGCGCCAGCATGGCCTCGACGTGGCGCAAACCCCAGACCGTCTGAACGTCCACATGACTGCGGAAATACAGCGAGCCCCGGCCGATGCAGTGCTCAATCAGAGCGCCAGCGCGCTGTGCAATGGGTACGCCAAAATCCTGAAGCAAGACCTGCTCGTTGCGAATGCGGTCGTTGCGTGTGGGCCCGGCGGTGTTGGGACGCCAAGGCCTTGTCCACAAGGTCTTGTCAAAATGGACGTGACTCTCGACCAGAGCGGGCAGCACCAGCTGGCCCTGGCCGTCGAGCAGGCAGCTGAGTTTTGCGTCCGCGCTGCCCGTGGGCAGCGCAGCCTTGATCTTCCCGGCCTCAATGACAAGGTCCACTGCCGCGGCGCCAAGTGGACGAACATTACGGATCACCTGACTTATTGGCATGGCCGACGTCCTAACTGATCTGGTCAATCGGGTTGGATGCGGCGCCATCAGCTTGCGGATCCATCGAGAAGCGGTCGCGTGTGCGGATGTAATAACTGGCACCAAAGCGTGCGACCGGAAAATAGTTTTGAAGGCGTACGCGGTACAGCTCGGTATCTATCAAGTCTTCCCGTGCATGAAGCCACAACACTTTGCCGATGAAGATGTGCCGACTGGCGTTCTCCATGGTTTCCATCAACTCGCATTCAAAAGCGACCGGCGCCTGGACGATGCGGGGCGGCCGTACGGCGCGGGATGCTGCGGCAGTGAACCCCACCGCATCGAGCTCACTCTCGTTCGATGGCAGGGTGTCGCCGCATCGATGCATTTGCAGGGCCATGGGTTCATCTGCGATATGAACCACAAACTGGCCGTTTGCCAGAATATTGTTGGCAGTGTCCTTCAGATGATGATCTTCCAGTTTGCTGACGCTGATCATCAGGATGGGCGGGTCTTCTCCCAACATATTGAACATGCTGAAGGGCGCCGCATTGACGACACCGTCAGCATTTTGAGTGGTCACAAGTGCAATCGGCCGGGGCACGATGAGGCTGGCCATCAGCTTGTAGCGCTCGTAGGCGGTGAGCGTACTGAAATCGATTTGCATCTGTTCCGTTCAAGACAAGCAGGGCTGTTTCAATAATGCGATGAACGCCACAGTTTGGGCGGCGAGGCCAGCAGATGGTGGAGCCCGGCGCGGTCCAGCATACGGTCAGTGGCCGCCTGCGCGAGTTCCATCACTTCAGTCTCATCTACAGTGGTGACTTTCCCGTCTTCCATCAGCACCTTGCCGTCGACGATGGTGGTGCATACATCGGCCCCACTGGCAAAAGAGGTGATGCGATAGACCGGCATGTTCAGCGGCATCAGGTGCGGCTTGAATAGGTCAACCAAAATAATGTCGGCTTTCTTGCCTGCTTCGAGCGAGCCGATTTCATGCGACAGGCCGATTGCACGAGCAGCATCGATGGTGACCATTTCCAGCACCTTGCCATGCGGCAAGACGGCGGCATCGCGGAAGTGGCGGCGGTGGTAGTGCATGCACTGAAACATGTGACGGAACATGTCATAACTGCGGTCGGGCGCCGTGCCATCCGAGCCAAGCGCCACAGTCACACCCGCATCAATCAGTTCGGGCACAGGACAGCGTCCGCGGATGGACATGATGGCGCTGGGGTTGTGAATGATCTTGGTGCCGGTTTCCACGCACGCAGCGATATCTTGATCAGTGAGATCAATTGAGTGCGACATAAAGGCCTTGTCGGAGAGCAAGCCGAGTTGCTCATGCGCCAGTTTCAAGGTGCCAGAGCGATGTCCGTCCTGAGTGAACGCCAAATTGTGGCGCCGAGCCAGTTCGCTGTACTGGGTGGCCTGGTCTTTGAATAGCTGGGTGTACTGAACCTGGTCAGGGTCATGTTCCGGCTGGAATACTGGCAGCGTGATGCAGATATTGACACGCCCTTGTGCCAGACCGTGTTGCTGGCGCGCGATGTCCTCGCAGGTTTCATACATCTGCTCGAACGAAACCATCTTGTCGATGCGATCGGAGCCCATCCAGTCTGCATACAGACGCGGGCCAGGCGGGCGCGAAGGGCCGACGGCCAGGAATGAGCGTGTACCCGTCTCACTGATAGCCGCCGTATGACGGGCAGCGTACTTCGGGTCATCCACACGCATGATGCTGTCGCCCCCCCCGAACAGACACACACCGGTGGTGGTGCCAAATTTGAGCCGCTCCAGCGCTGCAAGCTTTGCTTCTGCGTACCAGAATTCTTCGTCAGACCCGGTGGTGTAGACAACTCTGCAAGCATCCATCCAAGCCCCGGGGTTGCCCCCGCCCAGCGACTTGAGCAAGCCATGGCCTGCGTGTGCGTGGCTGTCAATCAGGCCAGGAAGTACTGCTTTTCGATGGGCATCAATGATCTTGCGTCCCAGGTACCTTTTTTGCAGATCGGCCGTCAACCCGACGGCCAGGATGCGGTCACCATCTACTGCGATGGCGCCATCCTCGATCACACGGCGCTCCGGGTCTACCGTGATCACGGTGCCTCGGACGATCAGCAAATCGATTAGCTGCGGAGAGTGTGATTCAGACATGTGATGACTTTCTATGAAGCGGGAAAGATGGCTATGCGGCGTTCCTCAACCGCATGGCAGGCCACCTGTGCACCATCAGGCTGACGGTGCAATTCGGGTCTGTCTGTGCGACAGCGGTTGTTGGCATGCGGGCAGCGGGGATGAAAGGCGCAGCCATCGGGCGGGTCCAGCGGGCTCGGGATTTCTCCCATCGGTGGGGTTTTATGGCGACCGCGGGTGTCGAGTTGCGGCAGCGCCGCCAGCAGCATGTTCGTGTAGGGGTGTTTGGGCGTTTCAAAAAGAACCCGCGTTGGGGCGACTTCAACCAGGCGGCCCAGATACATCACACCCACGCTGTGGGACACGTAGTTAATGACAGCCAGGTTGTGGCTGATGAAGAGA
>CAJAOB010000200.1 GCA_903941205.1 uncultured Burkholderiales bacterium
CTGTTCATGCTCAGTTCGGGCCTGACGCTGATTTTCAGCATGATGGGCGTGCTGAATTTCGCCCATGCCAGCTTTTACATGCTTGGCGCTTATGTGGGCTACACGATTTCCCGCTTCACAGGCTTCTGGCCGGCGCTGGTGCTGGCGCCGCTGGTGGTGGGCGCCATGGGGGCGCTGTTTGAGCGCTTGTGCCTTCGGCGTGTTCACAAGTTTGGCCATGTGCCCGAACTGCTCATCACCTTTGGCTTGTCCTACGTCATCATTGAGCTGGTGCAGTTGATCTGGGGCCGGATTGCACTCGAATTTCGCCCGCCAGAGCTGCTTCAGGGCCCGGCTTTCACCTTGATCAACGACTCGGTCAAAGGCTTGCGCCTGCTCCTGGGCGCGGCGCCCGCCGAACTTTGCAGTGCGGCCGATGCCAGCATTCGCGTGGTTTGCTCGCCGTTTCCGGCCACCCGCGGCTTCATGATGCTGGTGGCGCTGGTGATGCTGGCCGCGGTCTGGCTGCTGCTGACCCGCACGCGCATCGGCCTCGTTATTCAGGCGGCGCTGACGCACCCGGAGGCGGTCGAGGCGCTGGGCCACAACGTGCCGCGGGTGTTCATGATGGTCTTTGGCGCGGGCGCCGCGCTGGCCGGTCTGGCCGGCGTGATTGGCGGAAGCACGTTTTTGACCGAACCGGCCATGGCCGCAACGGTGGGCTCGGTGATTTTTGTGGTGGTGGTGGTGGGCGGCATGGGCTCGCTCTCTGGGGCGTTTTTAGCGTCGGTGCTGATCGGGGTGGTGCAGACTTTTGCCGTGGCTTTTGACTCTTCGCTGGCCACGCTGGCGCAACAAATGGGGCTGAACCTGAGCGCGGCGGTGGCCAACAACTCCTACGTCAAGCTCACGCTGGCGCAGATTGCACCCATCTTGCCTTATCTGTTTCTGGTGCTCATCCTGATCTTCAGGCCCCGGGGTTTGCTGGGAACCCGGGAGGGTTGACGCATGAAAAAATATTACGAATTCAAACCCCTGAACGTCGGCCGTTGGTTGATCTGGAGCCTGTTCGCCTTGCTGCTGGCCGTGATGCCCCTGATGTTCAAAAGCGGCCTGGCCACCACGGTCTTGTCGCAAATGGGCATCGCCGTCATCGCCTGCCTGTCGTACAACATGTTGCTGGGGCAGGGCGGCATGCTCAGTTTTGGCCATGCGGTGTACACCGGCCTGGGTTCCTTCATGGCGATTCACGCGCTCAACAGCATCAGCGGCGGCTGGCCTTTGCCGGTCTCGCTGGTGCCGCTGGTCGGCGGCGTGGCCGGCGTGGGTTTTGCCATCTTGTTTGGCTACGTCACGACGCGCAAGTCGGGCACGACCTTTGCCATGATCACGCTGGGCCTGGGCGAGCTGGTGTTTGCCTTGTCGCTGATGATTCCGGAGTTTTTTGGCGGCGAAGGCGGTGTGTCTGGCAACCGGGTCACCGGCTCGGCCTGGGCCGGCATCACCTTCGGCCCGCCGATTCAGGTGTATTACCTGATCGCGGTCTACACCTTTTTTGCCGTGGCCGCCATGTACGCATTCACGCGCACGCCGCTGGGCCGCATGCTCAACGCCGTGCGCGACAACCCCGAACGCGTCGAGTTTGTCGGCTACAACACCCGGAAAATCCGCTACATCGCCTTCATTCTGGCGGGCTTTTTTGCTGGTATTTCCGGCGGTCTGGGCGCGCTGAACTTCGAGATCGTCACCGCCGAGGTGGTGGGCGCCGGGCGTTCCGGGGCTTATTTGCTGTTCACTTTCCTGGGCGGCGCGACCTTCTTTTTTGGCCCCATCATCGGCGGCATCCTGATGGTGCTGGCTTTCGTGCTGCTGTCAGAGTTCACCAAGGCCTGGCTGCTTTACCTGGGCCTGATTTTCATGTTCATGGTGATGTACGCGCCCGGCGGCGTGGCCAGCCTGGTGATGATGAACCTGCGGCTGGCCGCTTATGGCAAGCTGCGGCAAATCTGGGTCAGCTACCTGGCGCTGGGCGTCACGGGGCTGGTCTTGCTGGCCGGTGCCAGCGCCATGGTCGAGATGGTCTACCACCTGCAGCTTGACAGCGCGGTCGGCTCGCAACTGCGGTTTCTGGGGGCGACGCTGGACGTCAAGGGCTTGAACAGCTGGTTTGGCGCGGGCTTTGTCTTGCTGACCGGCCTGGGCCTGTTCGAGCTGACGCGGCGCCAGTTTTTGCGCGAATGGGGCGAAATCCAGGAAGAGATCGAAAAAGAAATCAAACGCCAGGAGGCGCTATGACCGACATGAAGAGCGCCGCAGCGCCGTATTCCCTGGAGCTCAAAGACCTTCGCAAGAGTTTCGGCAAGACCGAGATCATCCGGGGTGTTGACCTTGCCGTGACGGCCGGGGAGCGGGTCGGGATCATCGGACCCAACGGCGCGGGCAAGTCGACCTTGTTCAACCTGATCAGCGGGCGGTTTGAGCCGACGAGCGGGCAAATCTTGCTCAACGGCCAGCGCATTGACGGCAAAAAGCCCTATGAGATCAACCGCGCCGGCCTGAGCCGCAGCTTTCAGATCACCAATATTTTCCCCAAGCTCAGCGTGTTCGAGAACCTGCGCTGCGGCGTGCTGTGGAGCCTGGGCTACAAGTACACCTTCCTGAAGTTTCTCAATGACCTTGAAGACGCCAACGAGCGCAGCGAAGAGCTCATGGAGATGATCAAGCTCGACAAAAAGCGTGACATTCTGGCCGTCAACCTCACCTACGCCGAGCAGCGTGCGCTGGAGATCGGCATCACCATTGCCGGCGGCGCCGATGTGATCTTGCTCGACGAACCGACGGCGGGCATGAGCCGCAGCGAAACCAGCCGCTTCATCAAGCTGATCAAAAGCGTCACCGTGGGCAAGACCTTGCTGACGGTGGAGCATGACATGGGCGTGGTGTTTGGCCTGGCCGACAAGATTGCCGTGGTGGTTTACGGCGAAGTGCTGGCCTACGATGTACCCGAAGCGGTGCGCGCCAATTCCCGCGTCCAGGAGGCTTACCTGGGTTCAGCCGTGGCCGATTCGCAAGGCGGGGGACACTGAGATGCTCAAAGTCGAAAACCTTCATGCCTATTACGGCAAAAGCCATGTGCTTCATGGCGTGAGTTTTGATGTCAAGGCCGGCGAGATCGTGGCTTTGCTCGGTCGCAACGGTTCGGGCCGCTCGACCACTGCCAAGGCCATCATGGGACTGGTCGATTCCAAGGGTGCCATCGACTGGAAAGGCCGGCCTATCGCGGGTCTCCGGACTTACGAGGTGGCGCATATGGGCATTGGCTACGTGCCGGAAAACCGCGATATTTTCCCCTCGCTCACGGTGCACCAGAACCTGTTGCTCGGACAAAAAGGCAGCGGCAAGGGCAGCCGCTGGGGTTTCGAGGACATGTACCAGATGTTCCCCAGGCTGCTCGAGCGCCAGCACACCGAAGCCGGCGTGCTCTCAGGCGGCGAGCAGCAAATGTTGACGCTGTGCCGCACCCTCATGGGCGACCCGGACCTCATCATCATCGACGAGCCCACCGAAGGACTGGCGCCGAAAATTGTCGAGCTGGTCGGCCAGTACCTGCAAACCCTCAAGGCGCGCGGTGTCTCCGTGCTGCTGATTGAGCAAAAACTCACGATTGCCATGGCGATTTCAGACCGGGTGCTGGTCATGGGCCATGGCAGCATCGTCTTCCAGGGCACGCCCGAGGGTCTTCGGGCCGACACTTACACGCGCAAGGAGTGGCTCGAGGTCTAGCCTCGGGCCGGTGCAGTCTCTGCGGCTTGTCGCAGTTGGGACAAACTGGCGTAGGCTTGGCGCCCAGCGCTTCATACAATCAAAAATAGCACGGTCGTTCTATTATGAGTGTTGCTTTTTGTTGTGGCTTGTGAGGGTGTTTGAACAAGCTGCGTCTTCTGACCGTGATTTCGGGCCGTAGTTTCAGACCTTCGTTCCAGGTTGACACCGTTTTCTCCAGCCACGGCTTTTTCGATGTTCCAAACGCCGCTCCCTGCGAAACCACTCTTCAACGCGTCTTCAACACATCTTCAACACCTCTTCAACGCCTTCGTACCTTAAGGAAAGAAAAACACATGACAGCGCAATACAAAGTTCACGGCAGCGTGGCGGTCATCACGCTTGATAACCCGCCCGTCAACGGGCTGGGCCTTTCCACCCGCCGCGGCATCACAGACGGCTTGCAGCAGGCCAACGCAGACGCAGGCGTCAAGTCCATCGTGATCACCGGCGCCGGCAAGGCGTTTTCAGGTGGCGCCGACATCAAGGAATTCGGCACCGACAAATCATTGGCCGAACCTAACCTGCTCACCGTTATTTTGGCCGTCGAGAATTCGACCAAGCCGGTGGTTGCGGCCATTCACACGGTCTGCATGGGCGGTGGCCTCGAGCTGGCCCTGGGGTGCCATTACCGTATTGCGGCGCCCGCTTGCAGCGTGGCGCTGCCCGAGGTCAAGCTTGGTTTGCTCCCAGGTGCGGGTGGCACGCAGCGGCTGCCGCGTGCCTTGGGCGTGGAGCCGGCGCTGAACATGATCGTCAGCGGCGAGCCGGTCCAAAGCGAATTGCTGGCCATGGTTCCAGGCCAGAAGCTGTTTGACAAAATGGCTGCCTCGGCCGACACACTGGCCGCCGAAGCGCTGGCCATGGCCCAGGAAGTGGCCGACACCCGGCCCTTGCCGATGGTGCGCAGTCTGCCTTGCAAGCATCCGCAAGGCGAGGCGTATTTTCAGTTTGCCCGCAACATGGTCAAGGGCATGTCGAAGAACTTTCCGGCCCCAGCCAAATGCGTTGACGCCGTGGAAGCCGCCACGCAGAAGAAGTTTGACGACGGCATGGCTTTTGAGCGCGAGATCTTCATCAACCTGATGTGGACCCCAGAAAGCCGCGCCTTGCGCCATTTGTTCATGGCCGAGCGCGCTGCCTCCAAGATTGCCGATGTGCCGGCCGATACGCCGCAGCGCGAAATCCGGCAACTGGCCGTGATTGGCGCGGGCACCATGGGCGGCGGCATCGCCATGAACTTCCTGAACGCCGGCATTCCCGTCAAACTGCTTGAGATGAAGCAGGACGCGCTGGACCGCGGCATCGCCACCATCCGCAAGAACTACGAGGCGCAGGTCAAAAAGGGCAAGCTCAAGCCCGAAAAATACGAACAGCGCATGAGCCTGTTGACCACCACCCTGAGCTACGACGAGCTCAAGGACGCCGACATGGTGATTGAGGCCGTTTTCGAGGAAATGGGCGTCAAGGAAAAAGTATTCAAGGAACTCGACCGCGTGATGAAGCCCGGCGCAATCCTCGCATCAAACACCTCCACCCTGGACCTGAACCGGATCGCCGCCTTCACCCAGCGGCCGCAAGACGTGGTTGGTCTGCACTTTTTCAGCCCCGCCAATGTGATGAAGCTGCTGGAGATCGTGCGCGGCGAAAAAACTGCCAAGGACGTGATGGCCACCGTCATGAAAGCGGCCAAAAAAATCCGCAAAACCGCCGTTGTGTCTGGTGTTTGCGATGGTTTCATCGGCAACCGCATGATCGA
>CAJAOB010000201.1 GCA_903941205.1 uncultured Burkholderiales bacterium
ACTCAGGCAGTTGCGAGAAGCCGCTTCCCCGGCAAAAAGCCCGTCGAAAGAAGTTGGGTTCTCGCCAGAAACGAGCACCACGCATTCCGGGCAAGATGAAGCGCTTGAGACGCAGTCCAAACGAACGATCATAGAGACCGCGCTGGCCAAAGCCCGGTCGCGTCGCGGTCAGGGTGAGTAAAAAACGAGAGCACCGTCAGAAAGGACCACAGCCTTAAGCACTGTGGTCCGATCCCTAACAAGCTCGACCAAGAACGAACTTCAAGCGGCGAAATTCGCCTCTGCGAACTTCCAGTTGATCAGGTTCGCAAGAAAGGTTTCAACAAACTTCGGGCGCTGGTTGCGGTAATCAATGTAGTAAGCGTGTTCCCAAACATCGACGGTCATCAAAGCCTTGTCCGCAGAGGTCAGCGGCGTACCTGCAGGGCCCGTGTTGACGATATCGACAGAACCGTCGGGCTTTTTCACCAGCCAGGTCCAGCCAGAGCCGAAGTTGCCCACGGCAGACTTCACGAAGGCTTCCTTGAAGGCAGCGTAGGAACCGAATTTGGCGTTGATAGCCGCAGCCAAGGCGCCAGAAGGCTCTCCACCGCCAGCAGGCTTCATGCAGTTCCAGAAGAAAGTGTGATTCCAGACCTGGGCAGCATTGTTGTAGATGCCACCACTGGATTTCTTGACGATCTCCTCCAGCCCCATGGCTTCAAACTCCGTGCCTTTTTGCAGATTGTTAAGGTTCACCACATAGGCGTTGTGGTGCTTGCCATGGTGGTATTCGAAGGTCTCTTGGCTGTAATACGGGGCAAGCGCATCTGTGGCGTAAGGAAGGGTTGGGAGGGTGTGTTCCATGGTGTTTTTCCTAAAGTGACGAAGAACTGAGAGAGCGAGATTGTAAAAACTAAATGGGGCACCGTTAGGTAACCGTCAAATTGAGCTCACCGTCGGCAAGGGTAGCGCACACAGGCTGGCCGGGGTTGACCTGTGTCACGCTGGTCAGCGTGTGCCCGTGCGCATCGGCGAGCCACGCATAGCCTCGTTGAAGAACCAACCCGGGATCCAGAAGCTCAAGCCGGGTCTGCGCCCGCTCCAAGCGCAAGCGGGCGAGGAGCGTGGAGGCTGAAAAGGCCTTGGGCAACTCACGCTCCAGCCTGCCAAGACGAGAGGATTGCCTTTGTAGCGCCAGGCTGGCGGCATGACTGAGTCGTTGCGCGTGCAGATCAAGGCCGGCTTTCTCGCGAGCCACCCAATGCGAAGGCTGCCCAACCCTCGAAGCAGCGCGATCAAGTCGCTGGCTATGAGACTCCAGTTGCCGATCAACTGCATTTTGCAGGTGCACCATCGCCAGATCCAGCGCTCGAAGCCACACATTCTGGGGTTGGGCACACAGTTCCGCGGCCGCAGTCGGCGTGGGCGCGCGCACGTCGGCACAAAAGTCAGCTATCGTGAAATCCGTCTCATGCCCCACACCGCAAACCACCGGGATCGGCGAAGCGACGATGGCGCGTGCCAAGCGCTCATCATTAAAAGCCCAGAGATCTTCGATCGCCCCGCCACCACGCACCATCAGGAGCACGTCCACTTCAGCGCGCTCTACCGCCTTGCTCAAGGCCTGCAACAACTCACCGGCGGCCTGGGCACCCTGAACGCTGGCCGGGTAAATAACGACCGATACGTGGGGCGCGCGGCGCTCCAGGGTCGTCACCACGTCGTGAAGCGCCGCGGCACCGAGGGAAGTGACGATGCCCACAGCCCGCGGCAGCAGGGGCAGACTGCGCTTTCGAACTGCCTCAAACAGACCTTCACTCTCCAGCTTCGACTTGAGCCGTGCAAACTGTTCGAACCAGTTGCCCTGCCCTGCCTCGCGCATGGACTCGACCACCAGTTGCAACTCGCCGCGGGGCTCGTAGACGCCAAGGCGCCCTCGCACTTCCACCAGTTGTCCATCTCGCGGTGAAAAGTCCAAAAGAGAAGCGGCACGTCGAAACATCGCGCAGCGCACTTGTCCCTGAACATCCTTAAGGTTGAAGTAGCAATGACCGCTGGCCGCCCGCGAAAACCCGGCTAATTCACCTTTGACTGCGACCGGGTTGAAGCGCGCCTCAAGACTGTCGACGATGGCGCGAAGCAGCGAGCCGACGGGCCAGACCCGGACACCGGCTGCATCCGACAGGCCTCGGCCAGCCTGTTGCAGCCCCTCAAACAAAGCCACCCTTACAGGAGAAAGGCGACGATTCAAGCGCTAGCCGCCAAAGGTAAATTGGACGCGTCAATGTGCAAGATTTTGACCAAAGCGCGCCTGGGTCAGTCTGGTTCATATAGGAAAACCCTTGCTCATGGAACTGGTCCTCTGATCTGATCAAAAATTACTCGATCTGTTCGAATCTAGGTCTGGTGCGGCTTTGCGGAGCCACCCGAGCAGTTGCACACAAAGTTACCCACAATTTCTGTGGGTTAAGGCGTCCACCGCGTCGACAAACCCGCGGCACCCGGTCAAGCGGCATGCGCGAAAACACGCGGGTACGCAAGTACTCGGGTCAGCCCTGCGACAACGCCGTCGTCAAGCTTCGATGCGCCCGGCCTGGGCCATAATCGACCACATCTGACCGCTGGAGTTAACGCTTTGTTCGCAATCATACAAGCCGCAGGTTGGCCGATCTGGCCTCTCGTCGCCTGCTCGGTGCTGGCGCTGGCGGTGGTGATTGAACGATTTTTAAGCCTGACCACGAACAAGGTGGTACCGCCTCGCCTCACGGACGAGGCGATATCGATGTCACGTTCGGCCGTCCCATCAGCCGAAGCGGTCCAGCAACTAGAGCAAAGCAGCCTTCTGGGTCTGGTCTTGGCAAGGGGCTTCAGAGCCTTGACCAGAAATCCTCGACTGAGCGAGCAGGACTTGCGCGCCGCGCTCGAAGGTGCGGGCAGAGAAGCGGCCCACGAACTTGACCGCTACATGGCGGCACTGGCTACCGTCGCCTCCGCTGCGCCACTGCTCGGTCTGCTCGGAACAGTGATCGGCATGATCGAGATTTTTAGCTCCCAAGGCAGCGAGACAGGCGCCATCGCAGGCGCCAACCCGGCGCAGTTAGCGCAAGGAATTTCAATCGCCCTCTACAACACCGCGTTCGGGCTGATCGTGGCCATTCCATCGCTTGTTTTCTGGCGCTACTTCCGGGCAAGGGTCGACGGTTATCTGCTGAAAATGGAGTTGGCCAGTGATCGATTTGCCCGGCACCTGAACACCCTCAGAAGCCCATGAAGTATCCCCTTGCAGAAAAACACAGGTGCGGCCGATGAAGTTTCGCCAGCGCTCCAGGGACGAGCCGGAAATCAATCTGATACCTTTTATCGACGTCTTGCTCGTCGTTCTGATCTTCCTGATGCTGTCAAGCACCTACAGCAAGTTCACCGAAATGCAGTTGCGTTTGCCAGTGGCGAACACCGATGCTGCTCGCCAGCGACCGCAGGAAGTCATCGTTGCCGTCAGCAGCGACGGGCGTTATGCCGTGAACGGGGAAGTCGTCAGGGGCGTCAGCATGGAATTACTGGCAGCGGCCTTGCGAGCAGCCAGCACGGCCGGGCCTGAGAGTGTGCTGATCGTGAGCGCGGACGCGGCCGCCAGTCACCAATCCGTCATCGTTGTGATGGAAGCGGCCAGACGTGCGGGCTTGTCGCATCTGACTTTTTCGACCCAGCGTGCCGCGGGTTCAGGCAAGCGCTGATTCAATGCCTTCCGGGTCGTCTTTGCAAATGCCACAGAGCGTTCGTTGGATCCTGCAAAGCTCCTGGATGACACGCGGGCCGCTGGCCCGCTTGCTATGGCCGCTGGCGAAGCTCTATGGTGTCGCAGTGTCTCTGCGACGCTGGCTGTTCGAACGCGGGCTGCTCGGTTCCGAACGGGCGAGAGTTCCCGTGATCGTCATTGGAAACGTGGTCGCTGGCGGCGCGGGCAAGACGCCTCTGGTGATCGCGCTGGTCAGACGCTTGCAAGCGGCGGGTCGCCAGCCCGGCGTGGTCTCGCGGGGTTACGGGCGGGACAATGATGCCTGCATGGAGGTCTCGCCGGCGCTGAATGCCAGCATGTGCGGTGACGAGCCCCTGCTGATACGCCGAAGTACCGGGGTACCCGTGTTCGTTGCGCGCCGACGCATGGATGCGGTACGCGCACTTCTGTCAGCCCATCCCCGGACAGATCTGGTGATTTGTGACGATGGAATGCAACATTACGCCTTGCAGCGTGACCTGAATATTCTTGTTTTTGACGAACGCGGCATCGGCAATGGCTGGCTGCTACCAGCCGGACCGCTGCGCGAACCCTGGCCAGCAAGGGCCAAGGACCAGGCGCCAAGCGGACCCGGAGCCGTCGCACCCAGGAATCTAGTGCTGCACACCGGCCAGTTACCGGCCTTCGAAGGTTTCAAGTCAAGTCGATCGCTCGCTGCGACAGCGCATGCCGCGGACGGCAGGTCCGTATCGCTCGACGATCTGCGCGGGGAAAGCCTGGTGGCCGTAGCCGCGATCGCGAACCCACAAGCGTTCTTCACCATGCTCAGACAACGCGGCTTGACACTAACCAAGACAATCCCGCTGGCAGACCATGCCAGCTTTGACGGTGAGCCGCTGTGGGACCCGGGGCAGCGCGTGCTATGCACCGAAAAGGACGCGGTAAAACTGTTCGGGCGCTACCCGTGTGCAGGCCTTCAATTGCTGGCGGTTCCACTGGTTTTTACGCCTGAGCCTGCCTTCATGCAGGCCTTCGACGAGCAAGTCGGGCGCCTGGTTTCTCCATTACCATCAACGCATGGACACCAAACTTCTTGAACTTCTGGTCTGCCCCGTGACCAAGGGGCCGCTTGAATACAACCGCGAAAAGCAGGAACTTGTTTCCCGAAGCGCGCGTCTGGCGTATCCCGTTCGCGACGGTCTGCCGGTAATGCTTGAAAACGAGGCCAGAGCACTTGGCGACGAAGAGCTCGGGCTTTGAACGGATCACACGCAGCAATGACGCGCGCATGAATTTCACAGTCCTGATTCCGGCGCGTATGGCGTCTACGCGCCTGCCGAACAAGCCCTTGGCGGACATTCACAACGTACCCATGGTCGTGCGGGTAGCTCAACGGGCAGGTCAGAGCCGTGCCAGCCGCGTGGTGGTGGCCGCTGACAGCGTGGAGATCGTGCAAGCGTGCGAGGCGCATGATGTTCACGCGGTTCTCACGCGCGCGGATCATCCCAGCGGCAGCGACCGCCTTGCGCAAGCCTGCACCTTGCTCGGGCTCGACGCAAACGACGTTGTGGTGAACGTTCAAGGCGACGAGCCCCTGATTGATCCCGCCTTGATTGACGCAGTAGCGCAGCTTCTTGACGCACGCCACGACTGCGCCATCAGCACCGCAGCGCACGCCATCGAGCAACTGGCCGACTTTATGAACCCGAACGTGGTCAAGGTCGTCCTCGATGCCCGCAATACCGCTCTGTATTTCAGCCGATCTCCGATTCCGGCGGCTCGTGATTTCGCGGGTCAAACGTGGTGGGAAAGCTCAGTATTGCCCCCGCCTTTGAGGCATGTAGGCATTTATGGCTATCGGGCTGGATTTTTGCGTGGCTTCCCGTCACTACCACAAGCGCCCATCGAGCAACTTGAGTCGCTGGAGCAACTCAGAGCCTTGTGGCACGGCCACAGGATCGCGGTGCATGTCACTTTGCACGCGCCAGGCATGGGCGTTGATACGCCCGAGGACTTGGAACGCGTGAGAGGCCTTTTGGCAGGCCGTTCCTGAGGAATTTTGCACTCGTCGCTTGTAAGCTGCGCCGAAGGGCCTGCATGCTATCCTCTCGTAACAAAAAAAAACATACAGAAACCTCCTGAATCGTCGAGACACCGGTTAACGAGCGTGACCCGAACTCGGACCCAATACATAAGAAAAGAGGACATCCATGAGACTGATCTTGTTGGGGGCCCCAGGCGCCGGCAAAGGCACGCAAGCGACTTTCATTTGCCAAAAATACAGCATCCCGCAAATCTCGACCGGAGACATGCTCAGGGCAGCGGTCAAGGCTGGCACACCGCTGGGTGTTCAGGCAAAGAAAGTCATGGACTCGGGCGGGTTGGTGAGTGATGACCTGATCATCAATCTGGTGAAAGAGCGAATCGCTCAGATTGACTGCGCGCACGGTTTTTTATTTGACGGATTCCCCCGCACAATCCCGCAAGCAGACGCCATGAAGGCCGCTGGGGTGAAGATTGATTACGTGCTGGAAATTGACGTTCCTTTTGAGGCGATCATCGAGCGCATGAGCGGACGCCGCTCCCATGCCGCCTCCGGTCGCACCTACCACGTCAAGTACAACCCACCCAGAACACCGGGCACTGACGATGTCACGGGTGAGCCATTGATTCAACGTGACGACGACAAGGAAGAAACCGTCAGGAAGCGTCTCGAAGTCTACAGTGCACAAACCCGCCCTCTGGTCGACTACTACTCCCAGTGGGCCAAGACGGATCCGGGCCAGGCGCCAAAATACCGGGCCATCAGCGGCATCGGCAACGTCGACGACATCACCAGTCGCGCCTTCAAGGCTTTGTCAGATTGACAACGCGTCGTCCCGACCAGCGCAGTCGGCCAACATCAAGTCCAGCATCATCTCGATGCGGGCTTTGACCGGCGTCAGGGCGGCCGCAGCGGGCAGACTGTCGCGCCCCCCGGGCAGTATCTGACCTTGTAAGCACCGGGTAGCGCGAACCACCTTCAATCCCTGCTGCATCGCCACCAGAAGTGCCGACTCCAGATCCTGATGCACCGTACCATTGCCTGTCGCCGCCACCACTAGACCCCTTGCGCCCGCAGCCATCAACGCGCGGACAACCGTGCCGTCGGCGCCTACACAACTGGTAACAATCTCGACTCGCGGCCATGCCAGCTGCTCCAGCCGCGACACAAGTGACGCGCCACTCACCGAAAAACTGGTTTGCGCCCTGGGCCAATCGCGGAGCAAACGAAGCTGACCTTGTTCCACATAACCGATCGGACCCGCGTCCCCGGCACCAAAAGCGTCCAGTCGGTAGGGATGAATTTTCTGCACATCTTGGGCGCTCAAGATGTTGCCCGCGCAGACGACAGTCACCCCTCGGGCCTGACTGCTTGAAGCAACGAGCAAGGCATCCATCAGGTTTTGAGGCCCATCCGGCATCAAGGCCGTGCCAGGACGCATGGCACAAGTCAGCACCACGGGTTTAGACGGTGCCAATAGCGATTGCAGGAAGTAGGCGGTCTCCTCAAGGGTGTCAGTGCCGTGGGTAATCACGATTCCCTGCACCTCCTCAAGCAACAGAAAGTGCGCGACTCGCTGCGCCAGTCCGGTCCAGACCCCAAACCCCATGTCTTTGCTGTCAATCTGGGCGACCTGCTCGACCAGATATCGCTCAACTG
>CAJAOB010000202.1 GCA_903941205.1 uncultured Burkholderiales bacterium
CCCTGGGCCGGGCAGTCTCATGCTGGAGTACCAGAAATCGACTTCCCGGCCCAGGGCCTCAGCGGTGGTTCCGGGGTGGTTTGGGGTTTGTTGGGGTGCGGGTTCGGGGCCGGGATCTGGTGCGCGGCTGGCTTTGGCTCTTGTTTTGGCATGGTTTACCAATGTGAAGAGGGGGGTGAGGCCGGCGGTCGATTTCTGGTACCCCAGCATGAGACCCCCGGCCCCACCCCCTCTTCACTGCCCCCGACCCAGAGATAACCATACCCAATCAGCCATAAAAAAACCCGCCGGGAAGGGCGGGTTCTTGAAGAGGTAGCGCTGAGTTACTTCAGCTTGATCTCTTTGTATTCCACGTGCTTGCGTGCTTTGGGATCAAATTTCATGATCAGCATTTTGTCGGGCGTGGTTTTCTTGTTTTTGGTGGTCGTGTAGAAGTGACCGGTGCCGGCAGTTGATTCCAGCTTGATTTTTTCGCGTGCGCCTTTAGCCATGATGCTTCTCCTTAGACTTCACCGCGGGCACGAAGATCCACCAGGATCGCGTCAATGCCTTTTTTGTCGATCAGTCGCAAGCCAGCGCTGGTGATGCGCAGACGCACCCAACGGTTTTCGCTCTCGACCCAGAAACGGCGGTACTGCAGATTAGGCATGAACCGACGTTTGGTTTTGTTGTTGGCGTGGGAAACATTGTTTCCTACCATCGGGCCTTTGCCCGTTACCTGACAGACGCGTGCCATGAGCACTCTCCGTATAAAAAATGTGAAATTGGACGCCGGCTTTGTGTTTTGACACGGCAGCTCGGCCAAGCCAATGAGTATAGCCTGAAATTTGAGGGGCTGAAATGCTGATGCCAAGCCGGCCCGGAGTCCGGCGCAGCTCAGTCGTTTTGCTCGAGAAAGCGCTGCGCGTCGAGCGCAGCCATGCAGCCGGTTCCGGCACTGGTGATGGCCTGACGGTAAACGTGGTCCTGCACGTCGCCGGCAGCGAAAATGCCGGGCACGCTGGTCATCGTGGCGAAGCCCTGCAGCCCGCTACGGGTGACGATGTAGCCGTCTTTCATATCGAGCTGGCCGGCAAAAATGTCGGTATTCGGCTGGTGGCCGATGGCAATGAAGCAACCCTGGAGCTTGATGTCGTCGGTGCTGGCGTCTTGGGTGCTTTGCAGGCGCACGCCGGTCACCCCAGAGGCGTCGCCCAGCACTTCTTGCAGCGTTTTGTGGGTCTTCAGGACGATCTTGCCAGCGGCGACTTTTTCGTGCAGTTTGTCGATCAGGATGGCTTCTGCCTTGAACTTGTCGCGCCGGTGTACCAGGTAGACCTTGCTGGCGATATTGGACAAATACAGCGCTTCCTCCACAGCCGTGTTGCCGCCGCCGACCACGCAGACTTCCTGATTCCGGTAGAAAAAGCCGTCGCAGGTGGCGCAGCCTGAAACTCCACGGCCCATGAACGCCGTTTCAGATTCCAGCCCAAGGTACTTGGCCGACGCGCCTGTGGCCAGAATCAGGGCGTCGCAACTGTAAGTGCCGCTGTCGCCGGTGAGTGTGAACGGGCGCTGGCTGAAGTCGACCTTGTTGATGTGGTCAAAGATGATTTCGGTTTTAAAACGCTCCGCATGTTCCAAAAAGCGCTGCATCAATTCGGGTCCTTGAACGCCCAGCGGATCGGCCGGCCAGTTGTCGACGTCCGTGGTGGTCATGAGCTGACCGCCTTGTGCGATGCCTGTGATCAGCACGGGTTGCAGGTTGGCTCGGGCGGCATAAACCGCTGCGGTGTAGCCGGCAGGGCCGGAGCCCAAGATAAGGACTTTGGAGTGTTTCATCGTGAAAAACCGGTTGGAGGGCGGGAGCAAGTTCTACTTTCAAGCCGATCCGCCATGGGCTGCCGCAGCGGTAGCCCTAAGCGCGAGGGCGACTTGGGTTGTCCATTGTAAGAACCGTGGTCCGAAAACCCGCAGGTCGCGGTGGCGCCCAGCGCTCCCAAGGGCCGCATTTGAGGCTCAGGCTGGTCGGCTGTGGCGCGGGCCGTCGTTTTTCATCAGCCGCAACTGCGGTAAGCTTCAAGTTGCCCAATGACTTATTCACTCGAAACCCTGAACTCGCGCAAGGCCGCACCGCCGCAGCAGCCCCCAAGCGTGAACCGCTTTGCTCAGGAACTTGGGCTGATGCTGGGCTTTGTGGCCTTGGTTTTTTGGCTCGCCGCCTTGCTCAGCCATAGTCTGCAAGACGTGGCCTGGTCGACCACCGGGGTGGCGGGCGCTGATTTGCCCTCGGCCACGGCGCGCAACTGGGGCGGGCG
Source organism: uncultured Burkholderiales bacterium (assembly GCA_903941205.1). Lineage (GTDB taxonomy): Bacteria > Pseudomonadota > Gammaproteobacteria > Burkholderiales > Burkholderiaceae_C > Polaromonas. Next base: position 2,298 of record CAJAOB010000202.1, read on the forward strand.
TTTCGGAGCGTGGCTGGCCGATGTGAGCTACTACCTGTTGGGTTTTTCGGTCTGGTGGATGCTTGCTGCGGCCCTGCGGATGTGGCTTGTGTCACTGGCACGCTGGCTGCGTGGTGAATCGTTGCTGGCGCGCGACCCTGAATCACCCGCCCGGCTCAAGTTCTGGGCCTGCCTGGCTTTGCTCCTGCTGGCCAGCACGGCGATGGAATGGTCTCGCCTGTACCGCTTCGAGTCCGTCTTGCCCGGTCACGCGGGCGGCGTGCTGGGTTATCTGGCCGGACCGACCAGCGTCAAGTGGTTTGGTTTCACGGGTTCAGGTTTGGTCTTGATTTCGCTCGGCGTGGCCTGCGTGTCCGTGGTGTTCGGCTTTTCCTGGGCCGAAACGGCCCAGAGAATCGGTGCCTGGCTTGATGACTTGATCGAGTCCCGCCGCGAAAAGCGCGAGTTGGCCGAAGACCTCGCCGTCGGCCGCGCTGCCGCCCTAGAGCGCGAGGAAGTCCTGCACGAAGAGCGGTTCGAGATCGAGGAGCATCAAGCCGTGCCTGTGTTGATCGAGCCGACGCTGGTCGACATTCCAAAAAGCGCGCGTGTGGCCAAGGAAAGGCAAAAGCCGCTGTTCAGCGACATGCTCGATTCCAAGCTGCCGCAGGTCGATTTGCTGGACGGTGCGCTTTCGCGCCAGGAAGGGGTTTCTCCGGAGACGCTGGAGATGACCTCGCGCCTGATCGAGAAAAAGCTCCGGGACTTTGGCGTCGAGGTGCGTGTGGTGGCGGCCGCCCCCGGGCCGGTCATCACGCGTTACGAAATCGAGCCGGCCACCGGCGTGAAAGGCTCTCAGGTGGTCAATCTGGCCAAAGACCTGGCGCGCGCCCTCAGCCTGGTGTCGATCCGCGTGATCGAGACCATTCCGGGGAAGAACTACATGGCGCTGGAACTGCCCAACGCCAAGCGCCAGTCGATCAAGCTCAGCGAAATTCTGGGCTCGCAAATCTACAACGAAGCCAAGTCGCTGCTGACCATTGGCCTTGGCAAGGACATTGGCGGCAACGCCGTGGTGGCCGACCTGGCCAAGATGCCGCACTGCCTGGTGGCCGGCACCACCGGCTCGGGGAAGTCGGTGGGTATCAACGCGATGATTTTGAGCCTGTTGTACAAGGCCGACGCGCGCGATGTGCGCTTGCTGCTGATCGACCCGAAGATGCTCGAGATGAGCGTCTACGAAGGCATTCCGCATTTGCTCGCGCCCGTGGTGACCGACATGCGCCAGGCCGCGCACGGGCTGAACTGGTGCGTGGCCGAAATGGAGCGCCGTTACAAGCTCATGAGCAAACTCGGGGTTCGCAATCTGGCCGGCTACAACGTCAAGATTGACGAAGCCACCGAGCGCGGCGAATTCATCTACAACCCCTTCAGCCTGACCCCCGAGCAACCCGAACCCCTGGAGCGCCTGCCTTTCATCGTTGTGGTGATCGACGAGCTGGCCGACCTGATGATGGTGGTGGGCAAGAAGATCGAGGAACTGATCGCCCGGCTGGCGCAAAAAGCCCGCGCCGCCGGCATTCACCTGGTGCTGGCCACGCAGCGGCCCAGCGTCGACGTCATCACCGGCCTGATCAAGGCCAATATTCCGACGCGCCTGAGCTTTCAGGTCTCCAGCAAGATCGACAGCCGGACCATCCTGGACCAGATGGGCGCCGAGGCCTTGCTGGGCATGGGCGACATGCTTTACATGCCCAGCGGCACGGGCTTGCCGGTGCGCGTGCATGGCGCTTTTGTCAGCGACGAGGAAGTCCACCGCGTGGTCGCCTACCTCAAGCAGCAGGGCGAGCCCAATTACATCGACGGCGTGCTCGAAGGCGGCACGGTCGATGGCGATGGTGACGCGCCAGGCGAGGGCGATGCGGCCGGCGAAAAAGACCCGATGTATGACCAGGCGGTGGAGATCGTGCTGAAAAACCGCAAGGCCTCCATTTCGCTGGTGCAGCGCCATCTCAAGATTGGCTACAACCGGGCGGCGCGCATGCTCGAAGAGATGGAGAACGCCGGCGTGGTCAGCAGCATGTCCGGCAGCGGCCAGCGCGAGATTCTGGTGCCGGCGCGAACCGAGTAAGCCTGATGACTTTTTTCCTTTCTCCCACTTTCGCTGCGTGGCAAGGCGCTCGCTCGGCGCGCGCCGTGCTGGTCGCCGGCCTGTTCGGCGCCCTTGCTTTGGGTGCCGGCGCCCAGAGCGCCAGCAGCGCGGGCCTGGATGCGCTGGAGCGCTTTGTGCGTGAGACCCGCAGCGGCCGCGCCATGTTCACGCAGGTGGTGACCGCGCCCGGCCGTGACGGACAAACGCCCAAAAGCAAGTCATCTTCAGGCAGCTTCGAATTCCTGCGGCCCAATCGTTTCAAGTTTGTCTATGAAAAGCCGTTCGAGCAAACCATCGTGGCCGACGGCCAGACCCTGTGGCTGCACGATCTGGACCTGAACCAGGTTACGGCGCGCAAGCTGGCGCAGGTGCTGAGCGGCACGCCCGCCGCAGTCATTGCGGCGGCGCCTGACCTCAAGGGGCTGCAAGCCGATTTCAATCTGCTTTCCATGCCGGAGCGCGCGGGTCTGCAGTGGATACAGGCCACGCCCAAGGGCCGCGATGGCCAGGTGCAAAGCATCACCGTCGGTTTTCGCAGCTCGGCCAAGGGCAGCGAGCTGGCCTCGCTGGAGATTCTTGACAGCTTTGGCCAGCGCTCCGTGATGACTTTTTCGCAGTTCGAACTCAACCCGGCTTTTTCTGCCAGCCACTTTCAGTTCAAGCCGCCAGCCGGTGCCGACCTGATCCGCCAGTAAGTCGGTGCGAGCGCGCTGAATGACCGATTTGTTTGACAAGTCGCCCACCGCCCCGCTGGCCGAGGCGCTCAGGCCCAAGACCCTGGACGAAGTGATCGGGCAGTCGCAGCTGATCGGCCCCGGCAAGCCGCTGCGCCTGGCGTTTGAGTCCGGCAAACCGCATTCGATGATCTTGTGGGGCCCTCCCGGGGTTGGCAAGACCACGTTGGCCCGCCTCACGGCCAGTGCGTTTGGCTATGAATTCATTGCCTTGTCGGCGGTCTTTTCCGGCGTCAAGGACATTCGCGCCTCGATGGAGCAGGCGCAGCAAAACCTGGCGCTGGGCCGCAAGACCATCTTGTTTGTCGACGAGATTCATCGCTTCAACAAAAGCCAGCAAGACGGCTTGCTGCCTTTCGTTGAATCCGGTCTGGTGGTGTTCATTGGCGCCACCACTGAGAACCCGTCTTTCGAGGTCAACTCCGCCTTGCTGTCCCGGGCCCAGGTCTATGTCTTGCAGGTTCTCAGCGACGAAGAGCTGCAATCGCTCGTCCAACGCGCCCAGGCCAGTCAACTGCCAGGCCTGCAGCTTGACGACGCGGCGGTGCATACGCTGGTGGGTTATGCCGACGGTGATGCGCGCCGCCTGCTGAACCTGCTGGAGCAGACTGCCAGCGCCGCCGCTGCAGCCGGCGTGGCGCAGGTGGATGCCGCTTTCTTGCAGAACGCGCTGACGCTCAACGCCCGCCGCTTCGACAAGGGCGGCGACAACTTCTATGACCAGATTTCGGCCTTGCACAAATCGGTGCGCGGTTCGCACCCGGATGCGGCGCTTTACTGGCTAAGCCGCATGCTCGATGGCGGCGCAGATGCTCGCTATCTCTCGCGGCGCATCGTGCGCATGGCTTGGGAAGACATCGGCCTGGCCGACCCGCGCGCCATGCAAATTGCCAACGACGCCGCCGCGACCTTCGAGCGCCTCGGCTCGCCCGAGGGTGATCTGGCGCTGGCCCAGGCGGTGATTTACCTGGCGGTGGCGCCCAAGAGCAATGCGGGCTACATGGCCTACAAACAGGCCAAGGCTTTCGTCCAGAGCGACCGCTCGCGCGAGGTTCCCAACCACCTGCGCAACGCGCCGACCAAGCTGATGAAGGCGCTCGGTCACGGGCACCAGTACCGCTATGCGCATGACGAGCCCGAGGCTTATGCGGCCGGTGAAAGCTACCTGCCCGAGGGCATGGCGGAGCCACTTTGGTACCAGCCCGTGCCTCGCGGGCTCGAGGCCAGGATTGCAGACAAGCTGGCGCACTTGCGCCAGCTCGATGCGGCGGCGCCGTCAGACCATGAGGCCACAACTGATCCGGCCGCGCCGGGCTGAAGGCGCCTGGCGAGTCGCGCGCAATGATGGGTGATTGCGCCTTGCACACGGCAAGCCTGCTGCAACTGCGGCGATAACTTCACGCAAGGGTAAACACCGGACGATTCCGGCTTGCTGGCCCGATTCTCGCTTGGGTAGCGTGGCTACAATTCGCCCTCTTGCTGGTTGCCGGGCTGCCACTCTAGCCCCGGGCGACAGTGCTTCAACCCAGCCATGAGGGGCCTGGCCCTACCCGGGCCGCAGCTCTGAGCCGTGAGCCGGCAACAAAACAAACCGGAGAAGTGTTATGGAAGTCTTGCTTCAGCAGATCATCAATGGTCTGGTGCTGGGCAGCATGTATGCCTTGATCGCCCTGGGTTACACCATGGTCTACGGCATCATCAACCTGATCAATTTCGCCCATGGCGAGGTGCTCATGGTCGGCGCTCTGACCAGTTGGACCATCATCGTCTGGATGCAGGAGTCCATGCCCGGGACACCCGGCTGGCTGATTTTGCTGATCTCGCTGTTGATCGCCTTCGTGGTTTGCGGGGCGCTGAATTTTGCGATTGAAAAAATCGCCTACCGGCCGCTGCGCAACTCGCCCAAGCTGGCACCGCTCATCACCGCCATCGGCGTGTCCATCCTGCTGCAAACGCTGGCCATGATGATCTGGAAACCGAACTACAAGGCTTTTCCGACACTGCTGCCAGCCGAACCCTTGCACGTGGGCGGCGCGGTCATCACGGTCACGCAAATCTTCATTCTGGGCGCCACTGCGGTGTCGCTGGCCGTTCTGATGTACATCGTGAACTACACCCGGCTCGGCCGGGCCATGCGCGCCACCGCTGAAAACCCGCGCGTTGCCGGCCTCATGGGCGTGCGGCCCGACACGGTGATCTCTGCCACCTTCATCATCGGCGCCATTCTGGCGGCGCTGGCCGGCGTCATGTACGCGTCCAACTACGGGACAGCGCAGCACACGATGGGCTTCTTGCCGGGCCTGAAGGCCTTCACGGCCGCTGTCTTTGGCGGCATCGGCAACCTTGGCGGTGCGGTCCTCGGCGGCATTTTGCTCGGGCTTATTGAGTCCATCGGCGCTGGTTACATCGGCCCGCTCACCGGCGGCGTGCTGGGCAGCCAGTACTCCGACATCTTCGCCTTTATCGTGCTGATTTTCGTGCTCACCCTCAGGCCCTCGGGTCTGCTTGGCGAGCGGGTGGCGGACAGAGCCTGACGCGGCGCCGGAGAACTCTCATGAAAAAAAACAGACTGCTTTCCTTTCTGCTCGTGGCACTGGCCATGCTGGTGCTTCCCCTGCTCTTGCAGCAGGGCGGCAACGCCTGGGTGCGCATTGTCGACATGGCGCTGTTGTATGTGCTGCTGGCGTTGGGCCTGAACATCGTGGTCGGTTATGCCGGCTTGCTCGATCTGGGTTACGTCGCATTTTTTGCGGTGGGCGCTTATCTTTTCGCCTTGCTCGGCTCGCCGCACCTGGCGGAAGCTTTCCCCTGGATTGCAGCCGCTTTTCCAGACGGCCTGCATTTGCCGATCTGGGCGGTGATACCGCTGGCGGCAGCCCTGGCGGGCTTCTTTGGCGTGTTGCTCGGTGCCCCCACGCTCAAGCTGCGGGGCGACTATCTGGCCATCGTCACGCTGGGCTTTGGCGAGATCATTCGGGTGTTTCTCAACAACCTGGACAGGCCCATCAACCTGACCAACGGCCCCAAGGGCATCAACCAGATCGATGGCATCACGTTCTTTGGCCTCAAGCTGAGCCGGCCGGTCGAGGTGTTCGGCTTTGAGATCGCCTCGGTCTCGCTGTATTACTACCTGTTCCTTGCGCTCGTGATCGTCTCAGTGCTTGTCTGTCACCGGCTTGAGCAGTCGCGCATCGGCCGCGCCTGGATGGCGATACGTGAAGACGAGATCGCAGCCAAGGCCATGGGCATCAACACCCGCAACCTCAAGCTGCTGGCCTTTGGCATGGGCGCCACCTTTGGCGGTGTGTCGGGTTCCATGTTTGCCGCCTTCCAGGGCTTTGTCTCGCCCGAGTCCTTCAGCCTGATGGAGTCGGTGATGATCGTTGCCATGGTGGTGCTGGGCGGCATCGGCCACTTGCCGGGCGTCATCCTGGGTGCCTTGCTGCTGGCCGCCTTGCCTGAAGTGCTGCGCCATGTGGCCGGGCCCCTTCAGGCCATGACCGACGGCCGGATCGATTCGGCCATCTTGCGCCAACTGCTCATTGCGCTGGCCATGATCAGCATCATGCTGCTGCGCCCGCGCGGCCTCTGGCCCGCGCCCGAGCACGGCAAGTCCCTTACCAAACCAAACGCCTAAGGACCATGGTCATGAGCGAAACCATCCTGAAAGTTGCTGGTGTCTCCAAGCGTTTTGGCGGGCTGCAAGCCTTGTCGGACGTGGGCATTCATATTGAACGCGGTCAGGTCTACGGCCTGATAGGCCCCAACGGTGCCGGCAAGACGACCTTCTTCAACGTGCTCACCGGCCTTTACACGCCAGACAGTGGCACCTTCGAGCTCGCCGGCAAGGCCTACAAGCCCAGCGCGGTGCATGAAGTCGCCAAAGCCGGCATTGCCCGTACCTTCCAGAACATCCGGCTTTTTGCCGAAATGACGGCGCTCGAGAACGTCATGGTCGGGCGCCACATCCGCACCCATTCCGGACTCTTTGGCGCGGTGTTTCGCACGTCCGGCTTCAAGGCTGAAGAAAAGGCCATTGCCGCGCGCTCGCAAGAACTGCTCGACTACGTCGGCATCGGCAAGTACGCTGACTTCAAGGCCCGCACCCTGAGCTACGGCGACCAGCGCCGGCTCGAGATTGCCCGGGCGCTGGCCACCGACCCGCAGCTGATCGCGCTCGACGAGCCTGCCGCCGGCATGAACGCCACTGAAAAAGTGCAGCTGCGCGAACTCATAGACCGCATCCGCAAGGACAACCGCACCATCTTGCTGATCGAGCATGACGTCAAGCTGGTCATGGGCTTGTGCGACCGCGTCACCGTGCTCGACTACGGCAAGCAAATTGCTGAAGGCGCGCCGGCCGACGTGCAGAAAAACGAAAAAGTCATCACGGCCTATCTGGGCACCGGCCACTGAAGGGGCGAGCACATGGCAAACACACTCCTGAAAGTCACCGGGCTCAAAGTCGCTTACGGCGGCATCAAGGCCGTCAAAGGCGTTGACTTCGAAGTCCGCGAGGGCGAGCTGGTCACCCTGATCGGCTCCAACGGCGCGGGCAAAACCACCACCATGAAAGCCATCACCGGCACGCTGCCGGCGGCTGAAGGCGATATCGAGTACCTGGGCAAAAGCATCAAGGGCAAAGGCTCCTGGGACTTGGTGCGCGAAGGCCTGGCCATGGTGCCGGAAGGGCGCGGCGTTTTCACCCGCATGACCATCACTGAAAACCTGCAGATGGGCGCCTACATACGCGACGACAAGCCGGAAATTGCCAACGACATTGACATGGTGTTTGGCATTTTTCCGCGCCTGAAGGAACGCAAGGACCAGCTGGCCGGCACCATGTCGGGTGGCGAGCAGCAAATGCTGGCCATGGGCCGCGCGCTCATGAGCCGGCCCAAGGTCTTGCTGCTTGACGAGCCTTCCATGGGCCTGTCGCCCATCATGGTCGACAAGATTTTTGAAGTGGTGCGCGATGTTTCGGCGCGCGGCGTCACCATCTTGCTGGTCGAGCAAAACGCCAGCCGGGCACTTGGCATTGCCGACCGCGGCTACGTCATGGAGTCGGGCATCGTCACCATGAACGGGCCGGCCAAAGACCTGCTGATCGACCCGAGGGTGCGGGCTGCTTATTTGGGTGAGTGAGCTGGGCGAGTAGCCCTTCCTCAGTCCACCTTCGCGCCCGAGGCCTTCACCACGGCCTCGTATTTCGCCAGTTCTTTTTTCATGAACTCGCCAAATTGCTCCGGCGTGTTGGCTACCGGCTCGGCCATCAGTGTGGCAAAGCGGGCTTTGGCTTCAGGCGTGTTGAGCGCCGCCACAAAAGCCTGATTGAGTTTGACCACCACCTCGCGCGGCGTTGCGGCCGGCGCTACCAGGCCCCACCAGGTGTCGATCTGGAAGCCCTTCAGTGTCTCGGCCACGGCGGGGACGTCGGGCAGCTCAGCGCTGCGCTGCGCGGTGGTCACGGCCAGCGCCTTGAGCTTGCCTGATTTGATGTTGGCCGAGGCGGTCGCCAGGTTGTCGAAGTTGAAATCAACCTGACCGCTGAGCAGCGCCAGTTGTGCCGGATTGCCGCCGTTGTAGGGAATGTGCAGGGCAAAAATGCCGGCTTCCTTTTTGAACATCTCGCCGGCCAGATGGCCGGCGCTGCCGTTGCCGCCGCTGGCGTAATTGAGCTTGGCCGGGTTGACTTTGGCGTAGGCGATCAGATCGGCCAGGGTGTTGATGTTCAGGCGCCGCGCCGTGTCGGCATTGATCACCAGCACATTGGGCACGCGCAGCATTTGCGTGATGGGCGCGAAATCAGTCGCGGCGTTGTACGGCATCTTGCTGTAAAGCCAGGGGTTGATGGCGTGTGTGGCGACGGCTGCGATGCCGATCGTCAGGCCGTCCGGTGCGGCTTTGGCGACGGCGTCAGCGCCTATGTTGCCGCCGCCGCCAGGCCGGTTTTCAATGATCACGGCGCCCAGCGAATCTTTCACGCGCTCGGCCATCAGGCGCGCTGTGACGTCAATCGGGCCGCCCGGGGCGTAGGGCACGATGATGCGGATCGGTTTGGTTTGCGCCAGCGCACCCGGGCCGCCGCAAGCCAGCGCGGCCAGCAAGGCCAGACCGGAGACCGCCATGGCACGCCGCAGGCAAATGGAGGTGTGTGATTTTTTCATGATGCTTGAAGGTCCTTGGCCTTGTCGGCTTCTGTGGTGAATGAGTCGGCAAAAAATTCGTCTACGGGCAAACCTGCCAGCGCCGCGAAATCGGCCTTGGCCGAGTCAACCACGATGGGCGCGCCGCAGGCATAGACCTGGTGGCCGGACAAATCAGCAAAGTCTTGCAGCACGGCCCGATGCACGAAGCCGGTCCGGCCGGTCCAGTGGTCTTCGGGCAGCGCATCGGAAACCACGGGCACGTAGCGCAGATGCGGCAGCTCGGCCAGCCGTGCCTGAACCCAGTCGTTCATGTACAGGTCGGCCGGCCGGCGGCCCCCCCAGTACAGGACTGCGGGGCGCGTCATGCCCTTGAACTGCATGTGCTCGATCAGCGCCTTGATGGGCGCAAAGCCGGTGCCCGAAGCCAGCAAGATCATCGGCTTGGCGCTGTCCTCGCGCAAAAAGAAACTGCCGTAGGGCCCTTCAACCCGCAGGATGTCCTTTTCCTTCATGGTGCTGAAAACCTGGTCGGTGAATTTGCCGCCCGGCATGTGGCGGATGTGCAGCTCAATGCCCGGTGTTTCAGTTTGGGTGTGCGGTGCATTGGCCATCGAGTAGCTGCGGCGGTCGCCGTCACGCAGCAAAAACTCCACGTACTGGCCGGCGTGGTACTTGAAGGTGTCGCTCGCCGGCAATTGCAGGCGCAGCGCGATCACATCGTGCGACAGGCGCGTCAGCGTGTTCACGCGTACCGGCATTTTCTTGATCGGAAACGCGCCTTCATCCGTCACCTGGCGTGACTCCAGCACCACGTCGCTGGTGGCTACTGCGCAGCAGGTCAGGATCAGGCCTTGGGCTTCTTCTTCCGGCGACAAGGCCTTGAGCTGGTGCGGGCCGTGGGTGACGCTGCCCTGGATTTTTTTGCATTTGCACGAGCCGCAGGCGCCGTCCTTGCAGCCGTAGGGCAGGCCCACGCCCTGACGTATGGCGGCGGCCAGCAAGGCTTCGCCGGAGTTGGCGCTGAAACTGCGGCCGCTGGGTTGGACTGTCACTTGAAAACTCATCTTGGTATCCTTGGCATCTCGCGGGATTCATCGGTTTTGGCTGGCGCCGCCGTCAGCAGCGTTTGCGAAAAGCCCCCGATTTTGCCTTCAAACCGTCCCGGACCTGCCGGTTCGCTTTCATCCCTGGTTTTGTTTCTGGTTCGTCTCATGCCCAACCTTCTCGGTGCCTTGCCATCGCGCTTTCGCCGCCAGCGCATTCTCATCGTCGGCTGCGGTGATGTCGGCCTGCGGGTCGCAGCCCAATTGCCCGGGCGCGTGCGCGTGCTGGCGCTGACCTCGTCTGCGCAGCGGCTGCAAACCCTGCGCGACCAGCGCATCACGCCGCTGCTTGGAAACCTCGACCAGCCGGCCACGCTGCGCCGCTTGTCGGGCCTCGCATCGCGGGTGATTCATCTGGCGCCGCCGCCCAGCGAGAACCTGCCGGACTGGCGCCTGGACCCGCGCACGCTGGCCTTGTTGCGCGCCCTGCGGCTGCGCAGCTTGCCAGACGCCGTGGTGTACGGCTCGACCAGCGGCGTTTATGGCGACTGTGCAGGGGACTGGGTCAAGGAGACGCGCTGCGTCAACCCTGGCACGCCACGGGCCCTTCGCCGGGTGGACGCCGAGCAGCAACTGCGCTTTTTTGGCCTGGCCACCGGCACGCGCGTTCACAGTTTGCGCATTCCGGGCATTTACGCGCCTGACCGCGAAGGCGGCACGCCGCGCCCACGTCTGCTCAAGGGCACTGCCGTGCTAAAGGCCGAAGACGATGTCTACACCAACCATATTCATGCCGACGATCTGGCCCGAGCCTGCCTGGCCGCGCTGTGGCGCGGCAAGCCGCAACGCCACACAAACGCTAGCGACGACACCGAACTCAAGATGGGTGATTACTTTGATCTGGCCGCCGACCTTTACGGACTGCCCAAGCCGCCGCGGCTGTCACGCAGTTCCGCGCAGCAGCAGTTGCCGCTCATGCTGCTGAGTTTCATGGGCGAGTCGCGCCGGCTCGAAAATAAACGCCTCAAGCAGGAACTGCGTCTGGTTTTGCGTTACCCGACGGTACGCGAGGGGCTCAAGCCTGGCGCTGCCTGAAGCGGCTCCGTAGCAGGTCTGGAACGGGCCCGAAACCCAGGGCTCAAATCCCCGAGGGCCGCTTCAACGTCAACATCCGGTCTTGCGGTTTCACCACGATAAGCTGGATGTTGGCGCCCTTTAAAACCCGCAAGCGCACGGCTTCGTCGGGGGCGCTGCGGTCCCACAGTTTCTTGTAAAAACTCTCCAGCGTGGCGACCGGCGTGTCGTCCACCGCCAGCACCAGATCGCCGGCTTGCAGGCCGGCGACCTCGGCCGGGCTGTCCGGCGACACGCGCACGATCTGCACGCGCCCGCCCTGATCGCTCGAGGTGACACCCAGCCAGGGGCGGTGGCTTTGCCGGCTGCTGCCCGACTGCTGCATTTCGGCCAGTATGGGTTTGAGCAAGTCGACCGGTACAAACATATTGCCGGGCATGCGCCGGTTGACGCCCAGCGCATCGCCCACCAGCAGCGAGCCGATGCCCATTAACTCGCCGCGTTGGTTGAACAAGGGCGCCCCGCTGTGGTTGCCGCTGCCAGCCGTGACCGGCGGGCTGGTGAATATCGCTGCATCAATGTGGTATTCCCACGAGCCTGAAAAAGCCCGCTGGCTGACCAGCCGCGTCATGCTCACATCCGCTTCCTCGCCGCTGGCCGTGGCGCCCGTCGCGGCCATCAGCGGCTGCCCCATTTCCAGCTCGTTCAGGCTGCCCATGACCACCGGGACCACGCCTGGCAGCGGCACCAGTGGCCGCACCAGACCGAAGCCGGTGGCGCTGTCATACGCCACCGCTTTGGCGGGTACCGTGCGGCGATCCTGCGTGATGAGGTCAATTTGCGCGGCTTCAAGCATCAGATAGCCAATCGTGAGAACAAGCCCGTCGGCAGCGATCACGACGCCCGAGCCGCTGCGCCGCTGCCCCAGCGACTGCGCCGAGCGGGCGCCGTCGGCCGCTGTGACCTGCACGCCGACCACGGCATCGTTGGCACGTCTGAGCGCATCAATCTGCACTTGCGCGGTGTTGGGCGAGGGTTGCCCGGTGGCTTGGGCCTGCACGCCGGTGGCGGCCGCAAACGCCACCAGGGCGACTAGCGCCAGCTTGCCAAGACTGCTCATTTTGGGGGCGGCAATAGACCCGGGATCGGACCAAATAAATAAGGTGCGCATAGGGATGCTCCGGTACGTGTGGTGAGAATACGCAGGCTAAGAATGCGCCAGATTTCATCGTTCTGCAAGCGCCGCTGCAGTTGCAGCAGTTGCAACGGGTGCAGCAGTCGCCAAAGCCGGATTCTGGCCCAGCAGTTGCTGATGCACCCAATGCGCTGCCGCCAGCAGCCGATGGTCGTCGCCAAAGCGCCCGACCAGTTGCAGGCCGACGGGCAAGCCAGTTTGGCCTTGCGCAAAGGGCAAGTGAATGCAGGGCAGGCCCAGCAGGGTCCAGCCGCGGCAAAACAGCGGATCGCCCGTGAAGTCAATTCCGGCCGGCGCCGCGCCCACGGTACTGGGCGCCAGCAGCACATCGTGATCCTGGAACAAGCCTTCTGCCAGTTGCCGCTGGCGCGCCACCGCCTGCAAGTTCTGCGCATGCGTGGCGCCGCTGATCCGCATGCCGTCTTCGAGCAGCGCCAGCAGCGGAGCGCTCAACTGCGCCGCATGACGCCGCCATTCGGGTCTGAGCGAGCGGGCCGTCTCAAAGGCCTGCACCGCCTTTTGCAGGGCGACCAGCCCGGTCATCTCGGGCGGCAGCTGCAGCGCTTTGCCCGAGCCCGCCAAAGCCTTCTCGGCCCGGTCCCAGGCCCGCCGGGTGTCAGTGTCGGCCAGGGACCAATCCGGCGTTTGGCACAAGCCGATGCGCAGGGGCCCGGCCGCGGCGGCATCGAAATGCCGCGGGTCCGCCAGTCGCTCGTCGCCCGTCAGCACCGCGCCCAGCAAGGCCACGTCGCGCACGCTGCGGCCAAAGCCGCCAACCGTGTCCAGTGTCTCCGACAGGCTCTTGACGCCGGCCTTGCTGACGCGGTTGTGGCTTGGCTTGAAGCCCACCACGCCGCAATAAGCCGCCGGCCGAATCAGCGAGCCAGCCGTCTGCGTGCCCAGCGCCAGCGCCAGCATGCCATCGGCCACGGCCGCCGCCGAGCCGCTGGACGAGCCACCGGGCGTGTGGCCCGTCGCATGCGGGTTGCGGGTGATGCCCGGACTCATGTTGGCCAATTCGGTGCTGACCGTTTTACCCAGCATCACCGCGCCAGCGTCACGGCACAGCGCGACAGCGGCGGCGTCAGCCAGGGGCTGGTGGCCAGCGTAAATTGGCGAGCCGTAGGCGGTTGGAAAGTCCTCGGTGTCCAGCAAGTCCTTCACCCCGAACGGCAAGCCGTGCAGCAGCCCGCGCACCGGCCCGGCGTCCAGTTCGCGCGCCAGGCGCAGCGCAGCGTCGGCGTTCAGGCTGACAAAGGCTTGCACCTGGGGCTCGCGCGCTTGAATGCGGTCGAGGCAGGCGCGCAGCAAATCAACCGCCAGAAGGTCTCGCCGGGCCAGCGCCTCGGCGGCTTGCCAGGCTTCGAGCTGGTTCAAGGCAACAGGGGGAGTTCTTGCAGTCAGGGAGTTCATGGCGCCAGTATCTGCGTTTTGTCTTACGGCCACGGCGCGTGGGCAGTTTTTGTGCGGCGCTGGTCGGGTTTATGAGTGGCTTGCATGTCCTTGAGATGTGCCGCCGGATGTGCGGCCGGATGTGCGGCCGGATGTGCGGCCGGATGTGCGGCCGGATGTGTCGCCGGATGTGTCGCCGGATGTGTCGCCGGATGTGTCGCCGGTCTGGCAGATGTCAGATTCCCCGCCCGACGCGTTCAGGGCTTGCTTTTGGCCCGGGTCAGCCTGGCCGACTTCTCTGAGCTGAGCGCGCGCCGCAAGCGTCGCGTCATCATGGCGGGCACTTGGGCAACAAGCTGACCGAGGGCGTAAAGGTCAAATGCCTGGGCGCGCAGCAAGCGGCCCTTGGGTGAGCCGTCGCCCAGCAGCGCCCCCCAGCAGGACGGTCGCAGCAAGGGGTGCCGGCTCCAGTACCTGCCCGCAAGCAGCCTCTTGGGTTCACCCCCGGCCTCTGAAGGTCTGACAAATTCCTCGGCGAAATTAAGCCCGCAATACGCCGTGGAGGCCAGGGTCGCCCAGAAGCGGGGATTGGACTCGATCAGGTAGGCTCGGCCGCTGGACTGCTCGATGCGCACGTCGACATTCATCAAACCGGTGTAGCCGCTCAGCCGGCCCAGTTCGGCCGCGATGTCCTCCAGACCGGCGTGCGGCATGAACTCAATGAGCGCGGCCCCGGGCTTGTGCACCGATACCGCCTGCAACTGGCCCTGGATGCACAGCAGATTGATGTCCATGTCCACGCCGTCAATGAATTGCTGCGCAATCAGTGAGCCGAAGGCATAGTCGGGATTGCCAACGATCTCGGCGTCAAACTGCGCCCGGCTGCGAACAATCCGAACGCCCAGCGAGCCGGAGGCATTGCTTGGCTTCATGATGAACGGCAGACCCAGTTCGGACGCAATGGATGCGAAGTCCAGATCAGCCGGACTGGCCATGAGTCGGGTGGCCGGCACCGGCAGACCGCTGTCACGGCAAAACTCGTAAAAGCGCCACTTGTCATCGAACATGTTCAAGCTTTGCAGGTCTGGTAGCGGTACCGATTCCAGCGTCAGCCGGGTCTTGAGACGAATCACCAGCCGCATGCCTTCGCAATCGTACGGAACCAGCACCGCCCGCGGGTTGCGACGCGCCAGCAAATTTAGGCGCTGGACCGTCTCGTCGTCATCTGCGAAGTTGATCACCACCTGCTCACGGCAAAGGCGCGACCAGCGCAAACCGGCAGTACCCTGGCTGCCTGCAAGCGCGCAGGCTCCCAGTTTTGCGCTGTGCAGCGACTGAAGCAGCGGAAGCGCGATGCGGGCGCTTTGACCGACGAGCACGAAATCAAGCATGAATAGCCCCCTTTCAGCAACAAGGCTCAAGCGCCTTTTTTGTCGTGACTTGACCATATCGCCGAATTCCCGCCGCTGAACGCCTCTGCCGCATGCCCGCCTGTAGGAAGAGTTTGAATGCGGGGGTCAGCGTTTGGCTCGCCTGGAGAGGACGGGCATGTCAGGCTTGGGGATGGAGTCCTGCTTTCCCCGGAATGACGGGCGGTGAATGGATCATGAATCCCATTTTGGTATATTGGTTTGGAGGTTACGCAGCAGTTGTTCGTACGCAACTAGACCAAGCAGACTCCTACGAGGCATCATGACTCAAGCAGTTTCAGGCAATCGGGCCGGGCTTTTGTTCCGGCCCTTTCCTTTCGGAAGCAAGGTTCTTCGAAACCGCATAGCCATGGCACCCATGACCCGAAACTGCTCGCCCGGCGGTATTCCTGGCGATGATGTGCAGCAGTATTACGCGCGGCGCGCGGCTGGCGGAACGGGTCTGATCATCACGGAGGGTACCTACATAGATCACCCGGCAGCCAACGGCTACAAGGATGTTCCGGCGTTCTTTGGACCGGCGCTCGAAGGCTGGAAACGTGTGGTCGATGCGGTTCATGCGGACGGGGCACTTATCGTGCCGCAGCTCTGGCACGTGGGCTCGGTGCGTCGGGCCGGTATGGAGCCCTACCCGCAAGTGCCGGGTATGGGCCCTGAAGAACTTGTTGAAAACGGCCGGACCGTTGTCAATCGAATGAGTCAGGATGACTTGCGCGAAGTTGTCGCATCCTATGCGCGCGCCGCCGCATCCGCACAAGCTACAGGCTTCGACGGCGTCGAAATACATGGCGCCCATGGCTACCTGCTTGACCAGTTCCTGTGGGAGAGTAGCAACCACCGGACCGATGCCTATGGTGGAGCACTGGAAAACCGGTGCCGGCTTGCCGTCGAAGTGGTGCGGGCCATGCGCCAGGCTGTGGCGGCAGACTTTCCGATCATCTTTCGTTTTTCCCAGTGGAAGATGAGCGACTACGGTGCTCGAATCGCGTCTACAGCGTCGGAGCTTGCAGACATCCTTACGCCTTTGGCCGATGCGGGTGTCACGGTTTTTCATGCCAGCACGCGGCGCTTTTGGGAGCCGGCTTTCGAGGGCACGGCAGAGAGTCTTGCTGCATGCGCCCGGCGGGTCACTGGCAAGCCGGTCATCGCTGTGGGCAGCATCGGTATGGCGCAGCAGCATGAGACCAGGCGCTTTCGAACGCGCGACAACGTCGACTCTGACGTCGCAGGACTGGAGCAGCTGTTTGATGCACTTGATCAAGAAGACTTCGACCTCATCGCAGTAGGTCGCGGCATGCTGGCCGACCCTTGTTGGGCTGACAAAGTCAGGCGCAGCGGCTCGACCAGCTTGCTCAATGCACTGACAGCGGACGTCATGCAAAAGCTGCTGTGATCAAGCAGATTGTGCTGATTGGCGCCGGTGGAAGTGCTGCTCAGCGGGTCATGCGTGCCGCGCTTGTTCGGACTCTCCCCGGGATGGAACGCTACTTGTACAACGACCTGATCGATGAAGTGCGGCGCGACCACCTGCCTTCCGCCGGCCTGCAACTGGCCGGGATTGAGGAGCTGTGGTTCGCGGACCCTCTGGCTGCGCGCTCGGCACAGGCAGTTTTGCTTTCCATGTCATCACCGGCTATCAGGGCGCAACTGCTGACGGTAGACGAACACCTCATATTTGAGCGTTCTATGGACGGCGGTGCTGCGCTCAAGCGCATCTCCTTGCTGCGCCGCCGGGCCGGGATGACGCCAGAGTCCTTTTGCCAGTACTGGCGTTCGGTGCACGCGCCATTGGCCGAATGCCATCGCTTCGTCAATCGTTACGTACAAAACCATGTGCTGCACCAGGTGGCATCGCATCCGGCGGCCGACAACGATGCGGTGGCGGCTGTCGATGGCGTTGCCGAGTTCCAGATCACTGACCTCGTGCGGATGCAGGAGGATTACGCCAGTCCCGAAGGTCAGCGCATGAAGGCCGATGTAGCCCGGTTTGCCGACGCGGTGACGACATACCTGGTGAGGCCGGTGTCATGAAGACAAGGGCACATCGTGCAGTACCACCGTACGCGTCAAAACGAACTGCGCCTGGCCAGGTACCGCAGCGCGTGCCATCCAGCCAAGCGCCAGCACACGCAGCGCTGACAGGTCTGTTGATGCAAATTCATCAATGCCGTCGCAGTCGAGTCCCTCCAGCCGCAGATTGCGGGGCAGTGCCGGGGCGTTTTGCGCAGCAAAGGTGATTCTTTCATCACGCAGGAGCTCAGCGCGCTGGCCCTGACCGTGAGCAAGCCAGCAGGCAGAGAAATCCGGTGCGCTGGCCTGCCAGAAAACAAAGAGCCTGTACCCGTCCATGCAGCCTGCTTTAAGGGTGCGCTCCGTCAGCAGCAGGGCGGTTCGGGCAACGGGCAGTGCAAAGGTCAGTAACTCGTCGGCCTTCATGGTTTGCCGGGCTGACTCGTCTGCGATGTGCGCCAGCCGGTTCTCCTCGCTCAGGTACTGCACGACGGCAATACCGGCCGTTGCCAGCGCCGGATCACACTGGCGTTCGATCGGCAGCGGATCGCAGTGCAGATACATCGCCACATTGCGCCATCGAGCCTGACGCATGCCCAATGCGGCATGCTGGCGCCACCGGGCGGTGAAGCGCGATTGGCTGACCCCGTCTGGGGCTTGGGCTACGTAGATCAGTTTGGGCCGGGTAGAGCCAGGCATTGGCATGGATTTTTTGAGTCGATCAGGCCGAGGTGACGGTAACCAAGGGAAATCACTGACATCAAAGGCAGGTACCGCTTTTTTGGTTATCTTAATATATATGCATATTTAGCTTCGCCAGTCTTGCAAGCGCGTTCATCCTACTCACACTGCCCATGCCCAACTCGTCTTCTCCGGCTCCAGTCGCACTCATTACAGGCGGGGCCAGAGGCATAGGATTGGAAACGGCCAGTCTGCTGGCGAGTCAAGGCTGGAAGGTGGCCATTGCCGACCGGGATCTTCCAACCGAAGCGGACATGCTTCTGGACCCGCGTCTGCGCGACTTTTTTCAGGTACGGATGGACGTATCAGATTCGACCTCCGTGGATGCTGCCATCGCGAGCGTGTTGACACAGTTCGGCGGCATCAACGGGCTGGTCAATGCGGCCGGCTACAACCGTCACCAGCCGGTCGCCGAACTGGACGACAGCACCTGGCAAGAGCTTTTCGAGGTGCACCTGGGTGGCACGTTTCGCTGTTGCCGCGCTGCATTCCGGGCGCTGGCCGCTGCACCCAACGCCAGCGTGGTGAATTTTTCTTCTGTCGCCGGGCAGCGCGGCCGTCCCGACAGGGCGCCTTATTCGGCAGCCAAGGCCGGTGTCGAAGCCCTCACGCGCACCATGGCGGTTGAATGGGCGCCGCACGGAATTCGCGTCAATGCCGTGGTCCCGGGCTGGATCAACACGCGACTCGTTCAAGCCAATCTTGCGGCTGGTCGTTCGGTGGCAGAAAGCTTGTTCAAGCAAATCCCGCTGTCACGCTTTGGCGAGCCGGTCGAAGTCGCTTCGGTGGTCGCTTTTCTCATGTCGCAACAGGCGAGCTATATGACCGGCCAGTCCCTCGTGGTGGATGGCGGTGCACTCATTAACGGTAACTGGTAAAGGTTTGGCAGCGCCATGATCAAGATTCATATTGAGGAGCACAAATGCGTGGGTGCCGGGCAGTGCGTGACGGCATCGCCTGAGGTTTTTGACCAGCGCGAAGAGGACGGGATTGTTGTGCTGCTTCAAACGCAACCGGCTGCAGGCCTGCTTCCATCGATTAAAAAGGCCGTCAAACTGTGCCCGGCTCTGGCGATTCGCGTTGAAGAAACTTGATGCCAGACTTCAAGCGGATTGCCATCGTCGGTGCCTGTGCCGCCGGCATCACCGCAGCAGAGACACTGCGTGAAGAAGGCTTTGCCGGACAACTCATTGTCATTGGCGATGAACTCCACCCGGGGTATGACCGACCGCCCCTGTCCAAGAAGCTTTTGCAGGGTGAGGTCGAATTCAAGGATATCGAGCTGCGCGCACCCGCCGACTTGACGGGCATGGGCATAGAGGTGCGCAGGGGAGTGCGTGCCCTGCGCCTTGAGCTGGCGAGCCAGCTCATTTTCCTGAGCGATGGCGGGCAACTGGCCTATGACGGTCTCATCATCGCAACCGGTTTGAAACCCAGGCAACTGCCGGTGCCAGCCGGTGTAACGGGTGTGCATACCTTGCGAACGCTGGATGATGCCCTGGCACTTCGCGGCGAGCTGAAGCAGGCGGCCAGGGTGCTGGTTGTGGGCGCGGGTTTTCTTGGCTGCGAAATAGCCGCGACGGCGCGTCAACTCGGCTCGAAAGTGCTGCTGCTCGATACGCTGGCGCTACCCCTGTTGAGGCAACTCGGCCGTGAATTAGGGCTTGCTGTTCGCGAACTCCAGGCCTTGCACGGCGTCGAGTTCAGGGGTGAGACAGGAGTCCATCGTTTTACCGATGAAGACGGCAAGGTGACCGGCGCGGTGTTGAGCAATGGCGATAGCGTTCTAGCCGATGTGGTGGTCGTGGCGATTGGCTCCACGCCGGCAACCGAATGGTTGCAAGGCAGCGGCCTGAATATCGAAAACGGCGTGATCTGCGATCGTTTTTGTCGTGCGGCGCATAACGTGTATGCAGCCGGTGATGTGGCCAATTGGTTTCATCCCGGCTACCAGGAGCAGATCAGGCTGGAGCAGCGCATGAACGCGACGGAGCAGGGCATGGCGGCTGCGCAGAACCTGCTCGGCGCTGCAAGGCCTTTCGCTCCCACGCCCTATTTCTGGACAGATCTCTATGACGTGAAAATCCAGGGCTATGGCCGCATCGAGGCCGACGCTGAACTGAAGACACTCAGTGGAGAGTTCGGCCAGCCGGGGTTTACCTGTGCTTATGTTCAAAAAGGCAAGGTAGGCGCAGTCGTGGGTTGGAACGCGCCGCGGGAGTTGCGCCGCGCGCGGCAGTGGCTCGACCAGCCTGTTGGCGTGCTTGCTTGAATCAGCAGAAATTTGACAGTTCATTTACTTTCTTCATAAAGGGGACGCAGATCATGGAAGCAGAAACAGTCGAGGAAACCATTGACCGGGGCGTGGGTGTCAGGGAAGAGGACCTGCCCTGGGTGGACATTGCAGTACGCCCCGGCTACAAGCAGCGTTACCAGGGTTTTTACGACAAGAGCAAAAAATTGGGGCTGCGCATTGGCAGCCTGTATGCCGACCCCTACTACCTTTCGCCGCGCCATCGGCACACTTTTCAGCAGGTGCGTTTTTTGGTTGAAGGCAAGATGCGCTATGGCAAGGAAATCTACAGTGTTGGCGATTGCCTGTACTTGCCAGAGGGCGCCTACTACGGGCCGATCACGCCTGTGGCCGTCAAGGACGGCGGAAATGAGCAGATGCACTTTGTGGACATTCAGTTTGAAGGTCCGTCTGGCATCCCGTACCCGCATCCTGATGCAGTGATCGATGCACAGCGGGCCCTCACGAAGAAAGGCACATTCGAGGAAGGTATCTATACCTTCGCCAATGGCAAAAAGCGTGACGCTTACGAGGCCATCCTGGAGGAGCTGACCGGTCAGCCTGTGAAATACCCACCCAGCCGACTTGATACCTATGTGGTCATGCGCTCCGGGTCTTTCCCTTGGATACCCGTGAAGGGATTGAACGGTGTCTCGCAGCGCCAGTTGGGTTATTTCTTCGAGTGCGGCCCTAACATCAAGATGCTGTCGATCAAGGCCGGCAGCAAGCTGCCCGCCACAACGCCCGACGGCCACCGGGCCATGTTCCTGCTTTCGGGGCAACTGAACTTTGACGGTCAGGTCTTCAACCCCTTGTCTTACTTTGTCACGCCGGACGGCGTAGCCTCTGCTGAGGTTCTGGCGACCCAGGACTCCGAGATGCTCGCCATAGGCTGGACGTCGCCGGGCAAGACGGTCCCGCTGGACTTTTACTAAAGCACGGGAAGCGCCCAATGCGGCTAGGAACTTACGCCCGTCATCCAGATCAGCCCTGGCGGGCTGCCGTCTTCATTTCTGACTCGCATGTGATCGACCTCGGACTGGCATTTGAAAAGATGCGGTCTGCACTGAGCGAGGTAATGTCGGTGACGCCCAGCTGGCGGGATGCGGCTGACATCCAGAACTGGATCACGCCCGATGGCATTGCTCTGGCCCGCAGCGTCTTGGACAAGGTCCCGCGGCTGGCGCCGGAGGCAATCCTTGAACGGTCTTCGGTCATCCACGGGCCGCCCATGCCTCGGCCGGGCAAGTTCATTGCCATCGGGCGCAACTACATGAACCACGTCAAGGAAGGCCAGAAAATATGGGCTGCCCGCGGTAAAACGGTAGAAATCCCGACCTTTCCGGCGGCGTTTGTGAAGTTCCATTCGGGTATCGTTGCGCATGCCATGCCGATCGTGCTGCCTTTGGGTGTTGACAGCGTGGACTACGAGCTTGAGCTTGCGCTCGTCATCGGGCGTCCTGCCTACCGGGTTCCTGTCTCCGAAGCATTGACGTATGTGGCCGGCTACACCATATGCAATGACGTAGGAGCACGTGTCATTCAGCGGGCCGAGATGGAGGCGCAAATCGGCATCACCATGTCCAAAAATTTCCGCTCGTTTGCCCCGACCGGACCGTGGATGGTGACGGCAGATGAAATCCCGGATCCGCAAAATTTGCGCATCTGGTTGAGCGTCAATGGCCAGGAGCGTCAAAGTGCGAACACCTCGGACATGATTTTTCCGGTTGCAGAATTGGTTTCTTACTGGTCGCAAATCGGTCTTGAACCGGGCGACATGATCACCACGGGAACTCCATCGGGCGTGGCCCTGGCCCGGCCTGATCCCGAGAGCTATTACCTGCGCAGTGGCGACATCGTCAAAGCCGGTATAGAGGGCATTGGTGAGCTGGAAAATCCGGTCATTGACGAGCGCAATGTCATGCCCTTCATAGGCCCTCGGGTAGCCTAGTGCCCAAGAAAACCGTCTCCCGGTCTGTCAGTCCCGCCCTGGGTTTGAGCATGGGCGTCAAGCCCGGCAAGGCCGCCGACCAGCTGGTACGCCAATTGGTGGATCACATCATCGACAAGGGACTTGCAGAAGGAACTCGCTTGCCCTCTGAGCGCGAAATGGTGGCAGAAACCGGTCGCGGTCGAAGTACCGTGCGAGAGGCGCTGATGCTGCTTGAAACCAAAGGCGTGGCGACTATCCGCCAGGGTATCTCGGGTGGCCCGGTGGTTCGGCGACCGCGTGCATCAGATCTCGGCGAGCCGCTGACGCTGGTGCTGATGTTCGACGGTGCTTCAATGCTGGACGTCATGCAGGCGCGCGGCGAAATAGAGTCGCAGATCACCAGCATGGCCGCTGCGCGCATCAATGGCAAACAGTTGCGTCAGCTGGATGCCTCGATTGAACGGCAGAAGGCCCACATTGAAAACCGCGAGCTTTTTTTAAATGAGTCCAGGGTGTTCCACGCCATCATTAATGAGGCCGGATTGAATGTGGTCACGCGCATCTTGCTGGAGGCGTTGCAGAACACTGCGCACATGACCATGATGGCGATTGAATACTCGCTCTCACATCGGCAAAAGGTCATTAATGAGCACGCTGCGATGGTCGAAGCACTGCGCGCAAGGGATGCTGAAGGCGCGCGCAAGATTGCCAGGGAGCACGTGAACTCTGGCCTCAAGTACTGGAAAAAAATGGCTGGCGCACAGTCAAACAGCCCGATCCGGTGGTCGACCCGACTTCCAAGCGGGAACGTCAGCCTAAAGCGCAGCGTCACGGGCTCCCTGCCCGATGGAAGCTAGCGCTGCAAGGGTTTTGCGGAGCCCACCTGAACGCCGGCCATTTCTTCCATCGGAAGAATGACAGCGGCAATATCGTCGCCCGCGTGGCCCCGTTCGGCCGCATCCACAAAGCACTGCATGGCCACCTTGGGGAGCATAAGGCGCACGCCCAGCCTGTGCCCGTTGTCGATCGCACATTGCAGGTCTTTCATGATGGTCGTGATGCTGGCTGCCGCCTTGAAGTCCCGATTGAGAAAATGATTTGGAACGACCCTTTCCAGCGTGCGGCTTGAGGCAGAGCTTGAACTGAGAACAGCGTACAGGCGATCGGCGTCTATGCCCGACTTCACGCCCAACACCATGGCCTCGGCAAGGAGGGCGTGTGTGGTGATCGTGATCATGTTGTTGCAAAGCTTGGTGGACACACCCGTGCCTACCGGGCCCATATGGAAGACTTTTTTTCCAAACAACTCAAACAGCGGTCGGGCCAGCAGCATGTCGTCTTGCGAACCACCGGCAATGATGCTCAGGCTTTTTGCGCTGGCGCCGTCCGGTCCGCCGCTGATGGGTGCATCGATAAAGCCAATGCCTTTGTCTGCCAGCAAGCGTCCGATATCGCGTGATGTTTCGGGGTCAATCGTGGCCAGATCAATGCACAGCAGGCGCCGTCCGGCAGCTGCCACGCCGTCGATACCGGTAAAGGTCTGACGCGAGTGCTCCGGCGTGACGCGACATGAGAAAAAAACATCGACTTCGCGCGCAATAGCGGCTGGTGTGGCGCAGACCGTGGCGCCCCGCGCAGCAAGCTCCTGGCGAGGCCCCGATGCGGAGCTTGAAATATAAAGCGCATGCCCAGCGTCGAGCAGATGCCTGGCTATGGGAAGGCCCATCAGACCCAGACCGACAAAACCAATGCGCATATGAAGTCTCCGGATTAAGTCATTTTTAATTCAAGCCACAAGATTGTGCGCAGCAGTTTGTAGTTTCTCAAGGCTAGGGAAAACCATTGTAAATACGATATCCCAATTCAGTATTCTGATGGTAAGGTTCTTCTCACCCCACAAACCGGGTGGTATTTCGCCCGTTTTTTTCGACTGCCTTCACTGAGTTTTCTTAACTTAAGGACACAAATCATGCGTGATCGATCAGGAATCAGCCGCCGTCAGGGCTTGGGCCTAGGTTTGGGTATGGGTGCATCCCTTCTTTTGCCGCGCATGGCTCAAGCGCAGAAAAAAATGGACATCATGGTGGACTACTACGGCGCGTTGCTCAACACCGCCGTCGTTGCTGTGGGCTTTGAAAAAGGGTTCTATCAAACCCCTCTTGTGTCTGTGACCAATGCCATAGCGGGCGGTGGCGGTGGCACGGCCATCCGCAACATGATTGGCGGCAACCTCGACTACGGCGTCGTCGGGACGTCCGGCGTTCTGACTGGCATGCGAGAGGGGCTTGATCTCAAGATCATCCATGGTGGCATTCGTACGATGGAGGACCTGTTCTGGGTGTCCATGCCCAACAGCGGAATCAAGTCCATTCAGGATCTCAAGGGAAAGAAGGTCGGCTTTACCCGACCGAAATCAATCAGCGAGACCATGCTCAAGTGGAAGCTTAAAAAGGCCGGCATGGAAGGTCAGGTCCAGATGGTTTCGTTAGGCGCTGTTGGCGTTGGCCTGTCTGCGTTGGAGTCCGGAGGCGTTGATGCTGCGTTGATCCTGGAGCCTTTGTGGAGCGCCCGGAAGTCTCGCTATCAGGTGGCCTTCACCTTGTCCGAATTACCGCCCATGACGCAGATGGTTGGGGTAGCCACGGGCAAGATGATCAAGGAGCAGCCAGAAGTTGTCCGTGCACTGGTCAGGGCATGGCAGCAGTCGGTGGACTACACATACGCCAACGGTGACGAGTCAGCTGCTCTCATGTCCAAGCGCTACGGGCCGCAGACCCTTCAGCCCGAAATTGCAAAATCGGCTGTCAAGTCCTTGCAGTCCATCAAATACTGGAGCCGCGGCGAAATCGATTTGCAGGGGCTTAATTTCTGGGTGGAAGCCATGCGCGAGCAGGGCGAGTGGCAGGGGCCGGCAGATTGGGGAAAGATGATCGATCAGTCGTTCTTGCCGCCTGAACTGCGACGCACCTGAACAGCATGGCCCCGGGCGGATCACTTCGAAGGCATCGTCTTGACGAGTGATGCCCCCCGGGCTTATTGGCCCTATTTAACCTAATGGCCTGATGGCCTGATGGCCTGATGGCCTGATGGTCGCATGGCCACCTGTCCGTTTTTCTTTGCTCACTGTTGAACCCCTTTCATACCCAATGGATCCTGAC
>CAJAOB010000203.1 GCA_903941205.1 uncultured Burkholderiales bacterium
AAAAGCGCCCCCTCGGGGGGCAGCGAAGCACACGCAGTGGCAAGCGTGGGGGCTAAGTTTTTTCCGCCGGGCCGCCCCAAGGAAAAAAGCGCCCCCTCGGGGGGCAGCGCAGCACACGCAGTGGCAAGCGTGGGGGCTAACATTCCTCACTCCAGCAAAACCCGTCGCGCGCGATCATGGCGCTGGCGGCGCTGGGCCCCCAGGTGCCGGCGGCGTAGGGGCGGGGAGGGTGGGTGGCGTGGCGCCAGTCGTCGAGGATTGGCTCGACCCAGCGCCAGGCTTCTTCTTGCTCGTCGCTGCGCACGAAGAGATTGAGCCGGCCTTCGATCACGTCGAGCAGCAGCCGCTCGTAGGCGCCCACGCGCTCCGAGCCGAAGCGCTTGTCAAAGTCGAGGTCCAGCTGCACCGGTGCGAGTTGCATGACGCCCTGGGAGCGGCTGGCCTGGCGCTTGTCGCCGCCTTGGGCCAGCAGGTGCAGTTCCAGCCCGTCCTTGGGTTGCAGGTTGATCACCAGCCGGTTGACGGCGCCTGCAGGGGTGCTGAAGATCGCATGCGGGGTCGGACGGAAGTTGATCACGATGCGGGCGTCGCGCGCGGCCAGGCGCTTGCCGGTGCGAATGTAGAAGGGAACGCCGGCCCAGCGCCAGTTGGCGATTTCGGCGCGCAGCGCTACAAAAGTCTCGGTCTGGCTGTTGGGCGCCACGCCGGCTTCTTGCTGGTAACCCGGAACGGCTACGCCCTGAATGCTGCCGGCGCTGTATTGACCGCGCACCACATGCTCTTGCAGGGTTTGCGCTGTCCAGGGTTTCAGCGCACGCAGCACCTTGAGCTTTTCGTCGCGGATCGCGTCGGCGTGTGCATTGATGGGCGGCTCCATGCCGATGGCGCAAAGCAGTTGCAGCGCGTGGTTTTGCACCATGTCGCGCAGCGCGCCGGTGTGGTCGTAAAACGCACCGCGTTTTTCAACGCCCAGGTCTTCAGCAATGGTGATCTGGATGTTGGCGATGTTTTCGCGGCGCCACAGTGGCTCGAACAGCGCGTTGCCAAAGCGCAGCGCAAAGAGGTTTTGCACCGAGGGCTTGCCCAGGTAATGGTCGATGCGAAAAACCTGCTTTTCGCTGAGGACGCGGCGCACGGTTTCGTTGATGGCCTGGTTGGACGCCAGGTCGTGGCCGAGCGGCTTTTCAAGCACCACGCGGGTCTGCGGCCCGTTCAGCCCGGCCGCAGCGATCTGCTCGCACACGGAGGTGAACAGCCCGGGCGCGGTGGCCACGTACATGACCACGGTCTGCGCATCGCGGGCCTTGAGCATTTCGGCCAGCCGCGCGTAATCGCCAGCCTGGGTGACGTCCATGCGCACAAAGTGCAGCAAAGCGGCAAAGCGCGCGAACTCTTCTTCACGCGGCCGTTTGGCCAGTTCGACCTCGTCAAAGCGGGCCTTGATGAAGGCGCGGTAGCTGTCATCGCTCAAGTCGTCGCGGGCCACACCGATGATGCGGCCGCCCGGCGGAAGCGAGCCATGGCGAAAGGCCTGAAACAGGGCGGGCATCAATTTGCGCCAGGCCAGATCGCCGGTGCCGCCAAACAAGACAAGGTCAAAACTCATGCGCTGTATCCAAAGTCCAGGTTTTAAAAGTTCATACGCGAAGCGAGATGGAATGGTAACTTAGTTTCATAGCGCTTCTGGGGATTTGCGTGCTGCGAGCTTTTTGACAAGCACGGAAAACCCCATCTGGCTCACAACGCCAGCGGAAAGTTCACGCGCAAGCGGGGGTAATCAGATTACCGTGAAAGCCCCAAGGGCGGGCCTTTGGAGCCCCCCGAGGAACAGGCTCTGGGGCTGGGACAACAAGGCGATGGGGAAGGGCGGCCGCGCCGGTTTGTTCCGCAAACGTAACTCCGGCCGGGCTCGCCAGCGGGCCGCGCCCCCCGATAATCTCAGGATGAATCAACTCGACGCCCTCAAACAATTCACCACCGTGGTGGCTGACACCGGTGACTTCAAGCAACTCGGCCAGTTCAAGCCGCAAGACGCGACGACCAATCCGTCCTTGATCCTCAAGGCGGTGCAAAAGCCCGATTACCAGCCGCTGCTGCAAGACGCCGTGGCGCGCTTTCGGGGCCAGCCGCTGGACGAGGTCATGGACCGCCTGCTGGTGCGCTTTGGTTGCGAAATCCTCTCCATCATCCCTGGCCGCGTCTCGACCGAAGTCGATGCGCGCCGGAGCTTTGACACGGACGCGACCTTTGCCCGTGGCGAGCGCCTGATTGCGCTCTACCAGGCCGAAGGCATTGCCGCTGACCGCGTGCTGATCAAGGTAGCGGCCACCTGGGAGGGCATTCAGGCCGCAGAAAAGCTGGAGCGCCGCGGCATTCATACCAACCTCACGCTGCTGTTTTCGTTTTGCCAGGCGGTGGCTTGCGGCCAGGCCAAAGTGCAGCTGATCTCGCCCTTTGTCGGGCGCATTTATGACTGGTACAAAAAATCCGCAGGTGCGGCCTGGGTTGAAGCTGACAAGGCCGGCGCCAAGGACCCTGGCGTGCAGTCGGTGCGCGACATCTACAAGCACTACAAAAAGTTCGGCATCGCCACGGAAGTCATGGGCGCGAGCTTTCGCAACATCGGGCAGATCACTGCGCTGGCCGGCTGCGACCTGCTGACGATCAGCCCGGAATTGCTGGCGCAACTCGCTGCCAGCGAAGCACCACTTGAGCGCGCGCTCAGCGAAGGCAGCGCCAAGGCGCTGGATCTCCAGCCGGTGCAGTTTGACGAAGCGGGCTTTCGCTTTGCGCTCAATGAAGACGCGATGGCCACCGAAAAGCTCGCCGAAGGTATTCGCGCCTTTGCGGCCGATGCCGTCAAGCTCGAGCAACTCATGCTGGCCGCATGAGCGCGCCGCAAGCCCTGGTCGCGCAGACCACGCGCTGCGACCGCACACCCGCCTGGGGCCAGTTGCAGGCGCACCATGCAGCGTCTGGCCGCAACTTTGACCTGCGCCAGGCCTTTGCTGGCGATCCGCAGCGCTTTGAAAGCCTGAGCCAGACAGCGCCGCATGTGTTCGCCGACCTGTCCAAAAACCTGATCGACGCGGCCACGGAGGACCTGTTGCAGGCGCTGGCCAGCCAGTGCGGTGTAGAGGCCCTGCGAGACGCCATGTTCGCCGGCGAGCGCATCAACAACACCGAGCAGCGGCCGGTGATGCACTTTTTGCTGCGCCAGCCAGCGCGCCAGGCGGGCGATGCGCCGCAGCCCTGGGACGCGGAACTGCAGCAGGTTCACGCCACGCTGGACGCCATGCTGGCTTTTGCCGAACAAGTGCGCGCCGACGCGTCCATCACCGATGTCGTGAACATCGGCATCGGCGGCTCGGACCTGGGCCCGCAAATGGCGGTGCTGGCGCTGGCGCAATTTGCCATGCCGGGCAAGCGCCTGCATTTCGTCTCGAATGTTGACGGGCACGAAATCGCCGGTTTGCTCAAGACGCTGGACGCTGCCAGCACGCTTTTTTTGGTCGCCTCCAAGCCCTTCACCACCACCGAGACCATGACCAATGCGCGCTCGGCCAAGCGCTGGTTCGAAGTCCAGCTTGGGGAGTCCGCCGCGTCCCTCCTGCCCCGCCGTTTCGCCGCCCTGACGACCAATGTGGCTGCCGCGCAGGCCTTTGGTATCAGCACGACTTTTGGTTTTTGGGACTGGGTGGGCGGGCGTTATTCCCTGATGTCGGCCATCGGTTTGCCGCTGGCCATCAGCTTTGGCGCGGCGGGCTTTCGGGAGATGCGGGCCGGCGCGCACGCCATGGACACGCATTTTTGC
>CAJAOB010000204.1 GCA_903941205.1 uncultured Burkholderiales bacterium
CATCGGTGAACAGATGGTCTTTGACCAGCAAGGTGGCGTGGCTGGTCATCCAGACGCGGTTCTTGGTTTCGTGGCGGCCAAGCTTGCCGGGGCCGAGCAAGCGGGGATACAAAGTGGACATCAGAGGCTATCGGTTGAAGAGGTAGAGGAGAAAAATCGGTCGGGCGCCAGCCGAATGCAACGCGCTGAATGAGTACCGGCGCTGTCGCTGCGCAGGGCCGGCAAGCCTTCGTCGCAGCGGGCCTCATGGACCGGACAGCGGGTTGAAAACGGGCAACCCGGTGGGGCTGCCAGTGGGCTGGGGATTTCACCTTGCAGATGCTGGCGCACCGTCTTGACGGCCGGGTCGGCAAACAACTGGGCCGACAGCAGGGCCTGGGTGTAAGGATGCGCGGGGTTTTTGAACACGGTATCGACCGGGCCGGTTTCCACTTCGCAGCCCAGGTAGAGCACCACCACGCGGTCACACAGCGCATGAATGGTCTCGAGGTCATGCGAGATGAACAGCATGGCCACGCCGGTTTCACGCCGCAGGGTGTCCAGCAGTTGCAAGATGCCGGCGCGCACCGACACATCGAGCGAGCTGGTCGGCTCGTCGAGCACCAGCAGGTCGGGTTTGGTGGCCAGCGCCCGGCCAATGCAGACCCGCTGCAACTGCCCGCCCGAGAGCTGCGCCGGATAGCGCTCGAGCAGCGGCAAGCCCAGTTGCATGCGCTGCGCCATGGCGATGACTTCCTCGCGCCGCTGCGCCGCGCTCAGCTTGGTGTGGAGCAGCAAGGGCTCTTCCATCAGCCTGCCGATGGTGTGGCGCGGGTTCAGCGCGCCCCAGGGGTCCTGAAAGATGATTTGCATGCGCTGGCGCAGGCGACGCAGGTCGTCAGGCGCCATGCTGGCCAGGTCGCGGCCGTCAAACATGACCCGTCCCCCGGTCGGCGGCAAGAGCGCAATGGCCATGCGGCCGATGGTGGACTTGCCCGAGCCGCTCTCGCCCACCAGACCCACCACTTCGCCGGGACGGATCTGCAAGGACACATTGCGAACGGCGACCAGCGGCCGTTTGCCACCCACATCAAAGGCGCGGGTCACATTGTCAAGCTGCAGCAAGGCGGGTTCAGGCGGTGTCATGGCGGTCATGGCAGTCAGGGCACCTGGGCCAGATGGCACAGCACGCGGTGCGTGGGTGCGGCAGGGTTGCAGGGCTTTTCGAGCGGCGCACTCTGGCACACCGCCGCCGCCAGCTCGCAACGGTCGGCGTAGACGCAGGCCGTGGTCTCGCGGAACAAATCGGGCGGGTCTGACTTCATGCTTGTGAGCGCATTACCGATGCGGGCACGCGAGGCCGCAATCAGGCGCCGCGTGTAGGGGTGCTGCGGGTGGGCAAAAACCTCGGCCACAGGCCCCCGCTCGACCACGCGGCCGGCGAACATGATGGCCATGTCGTCGCAATACTGGGCCACGATGCCGAGGTCGTGCGTGATGATCAGCGCCGCCGCACCCTGCGCCCGCACCAGTTGCTGCAACAGGTCCAGCACCTGCGCCTGCACGGTCACATCCAGCCCGGTGGTGGGCTCGTCGGCAATCACCAGTTGCGGCTTGTTGACCAGCGCCATGGCAATCACCACGCGCTGCGCCATGCCGCCCGAAAGCTCATGCGGGTAAGCGCGGTAACGCGCCTGCGGATCGGGAATGCCCACGGCCGCCAGAATATCGATGGCCCGTTGACGCGCCGCCTCTTTTGTCAGACTGTTGTGCGCCTGAATCAACCGCACCAGCTGGTCGCCCACACGCGTGACCGGCTCCAGCGCAGCCCTGGGGTTTTGCGCCACAAAACCGATGCGGGCGCCGCGCACCTTGTCGAGTGCCGCGCCCTGCAGGGACAGCAGGTCCGCGCCCTCGAAAAGAATTTCTCCGGTCACTTCGGCCGAGGGCGGCAGCAAGCCGATGGTGGCCGTGGCTGTCATGGACTTGCCGGCGCCGGTCTCGCCGATCAGGCCCACTATGCGGCCCGAACCGACATCGAGCTCAACCCCGTTCAAGACATGCGCGCGGCGAACCGCGCCCTGCGGGTCACGCGACGCAAAAGCCAGGTGCACGCCGCGAATGGACAGCACCGGGTTAGCGGCATCAGGTGGCGCTGCGGAGGTCGTGGTGGCTTGGCTCAACGCTGCGTCCTTCTGCGACCCATCCAGTCCTGAATGCCATCGGCCGCCAGGTTCAGGCCAAAAATCAGGGTCACCAAGGCCAGGCCCGGGAACAAGGCCACCCACCATTCCCCGGTGACCATGAACTCGGCGCCCTGGCGGATCATGGCGCCCCACTCCGGCGTGGGCTGCTGAATGCCGATGCCCACAAAAGCCAGGGTGGCGCTGACGCGAATGGCCCAGGCCATGCGAACTGAAATTTGCGTGAG
>CAJAOB010000205.1 GCA_903941205.1 uncultured Burkholderiales bacterium
CTCGGGAAAGCCGCCGCCACGTGGTATTTCGGCCCTTGGGGCTTGCTCACGCCCAGGATCAGCATGTGCTCGGCCAGCCAGCCTTCGTCACGGCCCATGTTGGAGGCAATGCGCAGCGCAAAGCACTTTTTGCCGAGCAGCGCGTTGCCGCCGTAGCCTGATCCGTAGGACCAGATCTCGCGGGTTTCGGGGTAGTGGACGATGTATTTGGTGCTGTTGCAAGGCCATTTGACGTCTTTCTGACCGGCTGCCAGCGGCGCGCCGACCGTGTGCACGCAAGGCACGAAGGCGCCATTGACGCCCAGCACGTCGTAAACGGCGCGGCCCATGCGCGTCATGATCTTCATGTTGACCGCCACGTAAGGGCTGTCCGAGAGTTCGATGCCGATATGGGCGATCGGCGAGCCCAGCGGGCCCATGGAAAACGGCACCACGTACAGGGTGCGGCCGCGCATGCAGCCGTCAAAGAGTGGCGCCAGCGTGGCGCGCATGTCGGCCGGCGCCATCCAGTTGTTGGTCGGGCCGGCGTCTTCTTGTTTTTCGGAGCATATGAAGGTGCGGTCCTCGACGCGCGCCACGTCGCTCGGGTCGCTCAGCGCCAGAAAGCTGTTCGGGCGCTTGGCGGGGTTGAGCTTTTGCATGGTGCCGGCGTCAACAAGTTGCTGGCACAGGCGCTGGTACTCTTCATCGCTGCCGTCGCACCAGAAAATCGCATCCGGCTTGCACAGCGCGGCCATGTCGGCGACCCAGGCGATCAGTTTGGCATTTTTGACGTAAGCGGGCGCATTCAGGGCAAGCCCTTGCATCGCAGGATGGTTCATCGAAAAGCTCCAAAGTTGAAAAACGTGATTTCGACAAACCCCGGCAGGGCGAAAAGCCCGGCGGGTGACTGACGAAATGACGCTGAAAGCCGCGAGTCGAAGGGTGCTGGCGAGGCTGCAAAGACGGCCGCTGCAGCTGGAAAACGCGCTGAAAACTCCCTTTTGCTGCACCAGACATCCCGCCGACCAGCAAGACCGGTCGGCCATTTTAAGAACTTGGGCGGGGAGTTACCGGTCGGTTACTGATGAAATATATGCAAAACTTGCATAGCTATATGCCAGAAACGCCGGCTTCACGTCACCCTGTGAATGCGCCGAAACAAGAGGTCTGGCGCAGGCGTTCTGATCGGCGCTACGGATGAGGGACCCGCAAAAGTCGGATTTCCCGGGGCTTGCCTGTCGCCCTCAGCAGCCCAGGAAGCCGGCCAATTCCAGCATGCTCCGCGCGTGCAGGTCGTTGCCGGCTTGCGGCGACACATCCTTGGGCGCGCCGGCGCCAAACTCCAGCGGACGCTCAATGTAGGCGGTCTGCAAGCCGCAGGCCCGCGCCGCGGCCAGGTCGTCATGGTGCGCGGCGCAAAGCATCACTTGCCCGGGCGGCAGGTCAAACACCTGCGCCACGCCAAGGTAGCAGGCCGGGTCCGGCTTGTAGGCGCGAAAGACCTCGGCCGACAAGATGCAGTCCCAGGGCAGACCGGCACGCTTGGCCATGTTCGTGAGCAAGCCCAGGTTGCCGTTGGACAGGGTGCAGATCGTGTAGCGCAATTTCAGCCGCAGCAAGCCGGCGGCGCTGTCGGGCCAGGCCTGCAGCCGGTGCCAGACGCGGTTGAGATGCTGGCGCTCGGCCTCGCCCAGATGGCTCAGGCCAAAGTCCGGCAGCAGTTCCTCCAGGATGAGGCGGTGCAGCGCGTCAATGCGCATCCAGGGCAGCTCGCCCGAACGCACACGCTGCATGGCCGGCTGGTAACCCGCACGCCAGGCCAGCGCAAAAGCATTCGCGTCGACCTGGGGATACAGCGCCTCCATTTCGCGCACGATGGAGCCGTGCCAGTCGACCACGGTGCCAAAGACGTCGAAAGCAAGGATTTGGGGTTCTGAACGCATGGGCAGGCCTTGAAACGAGGAAAGAAGAATGAAAGCCTGCGCATATTAGGGCGAAAAAAAGCCCCGCCGGATGCAGGCATCTGGCGGGGCTTCAGGGCTTCAAGGGCCCTTTTTCGGCTTTTTTGGCCTGTGTGGCTTCTTCGGCCCCGGTGGCTTTTCAGGCGCCCGGGGTGTCGGGAGGCTTGCAGCGTCAGACCAGCAAGGCGTTGACGCGCCGCACATAAGCCGCCGGGTCTTCGGGCAAGCCGCCTTCGGACAGCAGCGCCTGGTCAAACAAAATATGCGCGAGGTCGTCGAACTGGCTGCCTTCGGCGCCGGCCTCGAGCTTTTTCACCAGCGGATGCTGGGCGTTGACTTCCAGAATCGGCTTGACGTCTGGCACCGGCTGGCCGGCCTGCTTGAGCATTCGGGCGAGCTGGGTCGACATGTCGCCGTCCTGCACCACCAGGCAAGCCGCTGAATCGACCAGCCGGGTGGTGGCGC
>CAJAOB010000206.1 GCA_903941205.1 uncultured Burkholderiales bacterium
CAGATTGGGGAAAGATGATCGATCAGTCGTTCTTGCCGCCTGAACTGCGACGCACCTGAACAGCATGGCCCCGGGCGGATCACTTCAAAGGCATCGTGTTGACGATTGATCCCTCCCGGGCTTATTGGCCCTCTTGACCTCTTGGCCTAATGGCCTGATGGTCGCTTGGCCACCTGTCCGTTTTTCTTTGCTCACTGTTGAACCCCTTTCATACCCAATGGATCCTGACACAGCCAACTCCGCGGAATGCAGTGTTTCGCTTTCGCAGGTCACACGCGTTTACGGGGGAACCGTTCACGCTCTGGGACCCATTGACCTGAAGCTTCGGAAAAATGAGTTTTTCTGTGTTGTGGGTCCTTCCGGCTGCGGCAAATCGACCCTGCTCGATCTTCTGGCGGGACTGAACAAGCCGACCTCAGGCGAAATACTTTTTGAGGGAAAGCCGGTCAATGGCGAAGTCCCTGACGGCGTTGGTGTGGTTTTCCAGGAGGACGCCACCTTTCCTTGGCTTTCTGTTGAGAGCAACATTGGCTTCGGTCTGCGACGTCGCGGCATGTCGCCGGATGAGATTGCCCAACGTGTTGACCGCGCCGTCAAGTTCATGGGCCTGGGGGCGTTTGCGAAGGCCTATCCGAGTCAACTTTCCGGAGGTATGCGCCAGCGGGTGTGCATCGCACGAACGCTGGTCATGGAGCCTCGGCTGATTCTGCTGGACGAACCCTTTGGCGCACTCGACCAGCAAACCAGACTGCTGATGGGTGATGAGTTGCTGCGCCTGTGGCGTGAAACCGGCGCGACCGTGGTGCTCATCACGCACTCGATTGACGAAGCGACCATGCTGGCTGATCGGGTTGGTGTGATGTCTTCGCGTCCCGGCCAGTTCATTGAAATTATCGAAACCGGGTGGCCGCAAAGCCGGGACAGTCGCATCGCCAGTCAAGAGGACTTTGGTCGTGTCACCACCCACATTTGGGAACTGCTTCGTACCGAATCAATCAAGGCCATGGCCTCTCAGGGCCCCATGAACAAATGAGTCGCGCAACAGCCATACGGGTCGCAATCATCGTGGCCGTGATTGTGATTCTGGAGATGGTTTGTCAGCTCGGCTGGGTACGTCCCGGTCTGCTGACACCGCCCACAAGGATGGTGACCGAACTGGCGGCGCTGATGCAGACCAGCGTCTTCTGGAAAAGCGTCTGGATCAGCGCTCACTCCATCGTCATTGCCTTTGTGTTCGCCGTCATCGTCGGTAGTGTGATTGGCCTGTTGCTTCACAGCGCACCCCGTGTGCGGGAATCGGTTGAACCGCTGATTGCCTCCTACTATGCGTTGCCTTTTTTTGTCATCTACCCGCTTTTGATCGTGCTGTTGGGGATGAACCACAAACCGATCATCCTGATCGGATTTTTATACGCCGTGATGGCCATGATCATTGGCGTTCTCAATGGCTTGGACCGCATCCCCACTGTGCTCAGGCGCACCGGCCAGACTTACCGGATGAGCGGCCCGCAGCAGGCCCTCTATATCTCCCTGCCGGCAGCTGCCCCCTATATTTTCACCGGCGGGAAACTGGCGTTTGGCTATGCCATCACCGGCGTGCTCGGCTCGGAATTCATACTGGCAGACTCAGGCTTTGGCTACAACATCGCCTTTGCCTACAACAACTTTGACGATAAGAAGATGTACGCGCACCTTCTTTTCCTGATGATCGTGATTTCGCTCGTCACCATTTTGATTTACCGCGCTGAGCGCGCCGTCGAGCACCGGTCTGGAACCGGCCGAATCAGCGGCGATCGTGCTGCGGCCTCCAGACTCTCCAAATTTGTGGCTGCCGGCGCGGTCGCACTGATCTTGCTGGTGCTCTGGCAATGGGCGCATGTGGTCGTTGGTCGCGAGGCGCTGGCATCCCCTGCCACCACATTCGCGCACTTCATCACGCTGGTTCAGACTGAGCAACTCTGGTTTCAGGCTACCGAGACCTTCAAGGCCTTGGGCCTGTCGCTGATGATTTCCTGCCTGGCCGGAGCCCTGCTTGGCGCATTGATTGGCATCAGCCCGATGGCGATCAAGGTGGCCTCTCCGATGCTGGTGACTTTGTATGCGCTGCCCAAGGTCACCCTGTATCCGCTGGTGCTGCTGTTCTTTGGTGTGGGATTGGCCGCCAAGGTGGTCTTTGGTGCGATGTACGGGATGATCCCGATGATGCTCATTGTCATCAACGCTATTCAAAGCATGAATCAGGTTCTCCCTAAGACCGCTCGTGTACTGCGCTTGTCAAAAGCGCAGACACTCGGAACCGTGGTGATTCCCGCCATGATTCCCGAACTCGTCACCGGTATCCGGATCAGTTTTTCCATCACTTTTCTTGGCGTGATGATTGGCGAGATGTTCGCTTCAAGCCGTGGTCTGGGATTCATGCTCATGAACAGCATCAACATCAATGACACTTCCACCATGATGGCAGTGACGATGATGGTGGCGATTTTCGCCGTAGTGATCAATGCCAGCCTCCTGTCCCTGGAGCACGCGGTCACCAGGGACTGAAAGCGTCTTGCCTCTTACAAGCTCAGGAATCGCTGCTCAGCCAGTTCCTGCCACCACCGCCAAGGAGTTTGCTATTTCAGCCGAAGCATCAACCCAGCCGACTTCAACTGAAGCCTTACCGCTGTTTCCGTTCACTCGTGCCAACCAGTTCGACTTGCCCAAGCCGTATGCGGAGTCCCGCAACGCTTGCCCTGTCGTGCCGGTCAAGCTCTGGAACGACCAGAAGGCCTGGCTGCTCACCAAGCATGCCGATTTTTGCTCGGTGTTGGTTGACCCCCGTTTTAGTGGAGAGTTTGCAAGACCCGACTTTCCCAGTGTGACGCAAGCACGCCTTGGCATCGACAAGGCCGAGCGTTCATTCGTTGGCATGGACAACCCCGGGCATGATCACTACCGCCGGATGGTGATGAAGGAGTTCACAGTCAGGAGGATGCAGGCGCTCAGGCCGCAGATTGAATCCATTACCGACGGGCTGCTCGATGCCATCGAGGCCAAGGGGCAGCCCTTCGATCTGGTCGCTGCGCTTGCTGTGGAAATGCCTGCCCTGGTGATGTGCGCTCTCTTCGGCTCGCCTTATGAAGATCACACCTACATTGCCAAGTGCGCTTCAGGTCGGCACGGACTTTCGCAGTCTCCTGAGGCTGCGGCCCGTTCCGCGGCTGATTTGGTGGCTTACTGCCGAAAACTGATCGATATCAAGGAAGCCAACCCGGCTGACGACATGATGAGCCGCGTGATCGCAGAGTTCGTCGTGCCGGGCCATTTGAGCCGGGATGATTTTGCAGACATGTGTTCCATGATCCTGCGGGCTGGCCACGACACGACAACCAACATGATTGGTCTGGGCACCTTGCTTTTCCTGCAGCATCCTCAGCAGTTAGCCCGGCTGAAGGCTGAGCCTGAACTGATCGACTCCGCCGTCGATGAATTGTTGCGCTATCTCTCTCCAGTGCAGTTTGCGCCGCGTCGGGTGGCGCTGGAAGATGCAGAGATCAACGGCGTCACCATTCGCAAAGGGGATGGCGTTTTTGCGGTGAACGCCGCCGCAAACCGTGACGAAGCAGAGTTTCCCAATCCCGATGAGTTCGATATCAGTCGCGATGCGAGCAACCACCTGGCCTTTGGTTATGGCATCCATCGCTGTCTTGGGCAGGGCCTGGCACGCATTGAGCTGCAGGTCGTGTTCCCCAAGCTTTTCGCAAGATTCCCTGCCTTGCGTCTGGCAGAGCCGCTTGAGAATATTCCCTTCAAATACGATTCGCAGATCTACGGCCTCTACAAGCTCCCCTTGGTCTGGTAGTCATGGCTCAGCTCATGCATCAAGACCAGGCTCGGTCGATCAAAAGAACACTGGAAGTGCTTGAGTACTTTGATGAATACAAAACCCGTGCGTCTGTGGGCGAGATTTCGCGCGAACTGGGGTATCCGCAATCCAGTACTTCCATTCTGCTGAAAAGCCTGCTTAACCTGGGCTATCTGGCCCATGATGAAAAGACCCGTACCTACAGTCCTACTGCGCGCGTCGCTCTGTTGGGTCGTGGTATTCGGGCACACATTCTCGGCGACGGTAACTTAATGGCCGCGTTGGATGAGATCAGCAGCAAGACAGGTGAATTGATTTTTCTGGCCTCGTCGGCCGGCCTGGCTGTTCATTACATCTACGTCATCCCCGCCACCAATCCTTTGCGCATGCACTTGCGTGTGGGTGCTGTCAGGCCACTGACGGGATCGGCGACAGGCCATCTGTTTCTTTCAATCCGGACTGATGCCGAAATCGCCGACATCGTCCGCCGTACGCATGAAATTGATGAAAGCGGGGCTCAGAATCAACTCGATGAAGTCATGCGTTCGGTGCGCAAGATAAGGAAAAAAGGCTTTGTGCTGTCCACGAAAACAGTCACGCCTGGTGGGGGCGTTCTCGCGATGATGCTGCCTCTTCGATTCGACAGCCAAGCGGTTGCCGTATGCCTTGGCGGAGTGGCTTCGGTGGTGGTAGAAAATGCCGATCGATACGCTCGTGTCATTCAGGAGGCGATTGCGCGCCACATGTCTGGTCTTCCTAAAGTTTAGGAAGCAATTTCCAATCCTTGATGGGCATCCAACTTTGGGCTTTGCCCCTGTGCTGAGAGCTTGCCGGCACTGGCTTTGTTTTTTGATTGTGTGCCCTGCGAGTGGTTCATCCAGATGATGGACTTGCGGGCGTATCCAGGCACTTTGCATGTTGTCTATGTGATGGTATGGGCTCTAGACAGGTCCGGCGCATGTTCTATATCGTGGGTTTCATCGTGTCTTGGTCGGAGACGGTGATCTGATGAAGAAGCTTGTAATCACATCGTTTATGGCGAATGTATTCGAGCAACAGGTGTCCGTGCAGCCGCTCAAGCAGGAAGCCCCCAACTCGCCGCTGGTATCCCTCACGCTGAATGTAAAAACCTTCATGGAATACTTGCCAAGTACTCTGGAGTATTTTCATCAAGTCCAGGTGAAGTAAGTTTGGTATCGCACACAAGGCCGGTGAGGGAAGCATGAAGCCATCGTTGATGAATCGCTTGATTCTGTTCCGTGTGAATCCTTGGACCTCGCGCAGCGCGGCCACGAAAGAACAAAAATCCTCCACGAGGTGCGTATCTCCGTAGGCTGCACAGAGAGATCTGCGCGGCTTTATCACTTGGCCGATAAGGATTGTCCCCTGCTGGTGCTTCAACTCGTCCAAGGTGGGAAAGAGTTCAGGTGCCTGGTGGGGACGGGCGATATGAACCCATGAGGCATTACTTGCCAAAATAGGAGTTTTCTTGAAAGAAAGGAATTTCCGGTACTGGAAAAGGTAAGTACTGCCGCCGGTGGGCAACAAGTCCCTACGCAAGTTTGCAACAGAAAAATGCTGGGAATATTCCGACAAAAAACTACCGTCGAAGACTGGACCAAGGGCGTCGTCGGACAAAATAACAGAGTTGTGACCTACGTCACCGCTTGCTGTAACTAGGCAATAAGACATCGGAACATCAAATAAAGGGCGCCGGTGGCTAATGCAGAGTATGGCGAGCGAATCGTCGAGCTCTGCCTTTGTCATTCCTCCAAAGTTCGAAGAGTCTTGAAATTGCTGTGCCTTCATAAACGTGGCTTCCTTAGGGGTGGTCTGCATAAGTCAGCCGATGCTGAGCTCATGCGTTAAGCAGTCATGAAACAACAAAGCCTTGCCACAGCTGGTTTCGAGCTGGCCTCCAAGCGCACGCGCAAGCGTGAATTCCTCGATGAGATGAACCTGGTGGTGCCGTGGTCGGAGTTGGTGTCGCTGATCCAGCCGCACGCGCCGGCGGGCAAGACAGGCCGACCGCCTTTTGCCGTAGAGACG
>CAJAOB010000207.1 GCA_903941205.1 uncultured Burkholderiales bacterium
GCGATAGCGGCGGCCGGCGCCAAACCCATTATTGGGATTTTTCCAAGTCAGGCCCGATACCGCAAAGGGATCTTGAACATGCTCAAAGGGTTCACGCAAAGCCAAAAGGCCCCGGCAGTCCAGACGGCCGTCTAAAATCGCCGAGCACGCCGCAGCCCCGAAAAACCATTCAGCCAGCAGCCATCAAGACCTGCGCCGGGCGGCCCAGGCGATTGGCTGACAAGTACTGCTGACGGTAGATCTCGAAGGGCATGGTGTCGGCAGCTTCGATTTTTTTCTGCTCGGCAACCGACTCGCGGCTCATCTGCTCAAAACGCGCTTGCTGCTCCGGCGTCCAGGGCATCTGCAGGAATGCGGCTTGTGTCTTGATGGACTGGTCGCGCACAAACTGCACAAAGGAATTGTCAAAGCCTTGCATGGCGGCCAGCACGCGGGCCGAAGGCAGCGTCTCGGGTGCCTGCAACGCGGCCAGGGCGGCGTTCATGGCCCGGCTGTAGCGGTCCGTGCCGTGCGCGGCGTCCAGGGCGGTTGCCAGCGGCGCGCAAGCCGCGACCAGTTCAGCGCCCCACTGGACAAGGCTGACTTCGCGGCCACCGCGTTCAAGCATCAGGCCCGGCTCGCGGCCACGTGCTGCCGTGCGGTGCTGGTTGCGCGCAAGTTCGGCAATCTCGGCGGGCGAATCCGGCGGGCTCGCGGTTTGCAGGCAGTGCAGCAAAAACACGTCCAGAAAATCCATGGTTTCAGAGCGGATGCCGACGGGCACGAAAGGGTCCAGGTCCATCAGCCGCACTTCGATGTACTCGACGCCGCGCTCGCGCAGCGCATGCAGGGGCCGCTCACCGGGAAAGATCACGCGCTTGGGGCGGATGGTGCCGTAGAACTCGTTTTCAATCTGCAGCAGCGTCTCGCCAAGCTGGTTGTAGTCGCCGCCCGGGTTGCGAATGCCGACGGCTTCGTAGGGAGGGTAAGGCCGCGTCAGCGCATCGGCGAGCGAAGCCGCATAGCCTTCGAGGCTGTTGTAGCTCACGGCCAGCGAGGCTTGCGCGTCGCTCTGGTAGCCGAGCCGGCCCATGCGCAAAGAGGTGCCGTGCGGCATGTACATGGTGCTGGCAGCGAGCTTTTGCAGTTCGTGCTGGCGCCCGGCCACAAAACTGGAGCAAACCGCCGGCGAGGCACCGAACAGGTAAAGCAGCAAAAAGGCGTGGCGCCTGAAATTGCGGATCAGGCCAAAGTAGGCTTGGCTGCTCACGCCGGGCAGCGACCAGTTGTAGTGAATGCCCGAGATGGTTTGCATGCGCCTGCCGTAGCGGTGGCTCAGGCCCATGCGGTAGACGCTTTTGGCACGGCCCACGTTGGACGAACCAAAGCGGGCAATGGGAATGGTCTCGTCGGTCGGCAGGCCGCAGGGCATGCTGGAAACCCACAGCATTTCGTCGCCCGCGTCCTGCATCACGCGGTAGGTGAACTGGTGCAGTTCGGTGAGCTCGGCCAGCGCGGTGGCCGCGTCCGGTCGCGCGCCGGTGACCAGTTCGACTTGCGACTCGCTGAAATCGGTGGTGATGTGCGGGTGCGTGAGAGCCGAGCCCAGCGCGGCCGGGTGCGGCGTCAATGCCAGGCCCCCGCCGGGCTGGGCGCGCAGGCTTTCTTTTTCAATACCGCGGCGCATACCCT
This sequence comes from uncultured Burkholderiales bacterium, assembly GCA_903941205.1. Taxonomy (GTDB): domain Bacteria; phylum Pseudomonadota; class Gammaproteobacteria; order Burkholderiales; family Burkholderiaceae_C; genus Polaromonas. Next base: position 1,672 of record CAJAOB010000207.1, read on the forward strand.
GAAGGCGGGCGGGTGTCAGGTCTTTCAGAAGGCTGCCTGAAAGCTGGCTGGCCGTGGCCTGCAACTGGGTCATAAGTTTCTCGATTCCTCAGATTCTCGTTATTCGGGGCTAAGAGCCGCAGTCGAAGCTATCACAGGCCGGCCAAACCTGCTGGCGAGCGCGGCGCCTGCAGGGGCCTGAAAAAAGGCCAACGCCGCCAGGTCAGGCCCGGTCAGTCGCCAGGCCCCGGCAAGCCGCAAGGCCCCGGCTCTTAAGCCAGCACTTTTTGCAGCCAGGCCTGCATGTCGGCAATTTCTTCCTGGCAAACCGAATGCTCCATGGCGTATTCATGCCATTGCACCGGGTAGCCGAGCGACTGCAAATAGTCGCGCGAGGCGGTCGCGCGCGCAAGCACGACCACCGGGTCGCGCGTGCCGTGCGCCATGAAGATGGGCACGCCCTGGTTGGCCGCGCTGCGCTCGGCGGCGGTTTTGTCGGCCAGGGGCAAGTAGCCCGACATGCACAAAATGCCAGCAAGCCGGTCGCGATGACGCAGACCGGTCATGAGCGCCATGGCGCAGCCTTGAGAAAAACCGGCGACGACGATGCGGTCGGCCGGGATGCCGCGCGACTTCTCGCGCTCGATCAGCGCGTCGATGGCCATTTGCGATTTGCGCAGCCCGGCTTCGTCCTGGCGCTGGGTCAGGTCAGCGCCCAGAATGTCATACCAGGCCGGCATCTGGTAGCCGCCGTTGATGGTGACGGGCATGACCGGGGCGCTCGGAAACACAAAACGCACCGGACCGACTTGCGACAAATCGAACTGCTCTGCCACCGGAACAAAATCCCCGCCGTCGGCGCCAAGGCCGTGCAGGATCAGGACGGTGGCAACCGGGTTCTCGCCGGTCTGGGCTTCAATGACTTGGAGTGACATGCTCAGGCGCGCCCTGCGGGCGGAAGTTGGAATGGAGATGGCGGCCACCACAGCTTGCGGCAAACCGAAAAAGCCAGAGATACGCTGACCCTTTCGGTATTTTAAAGGTCGCATTCCAAACACCCCGGCCGGGCCCGACACGCCGCACCAGGAACAAGCGGCCAGGGGCTTGGCCGACAGCCCGGGCAAACGCCCCAGGCGCAGCCAAAGCCCCTCCCCCACCCCCCGCGCCGTGCTGGCCGCCTGCTCCACAAGGCCGGCCAGCCCCTGAGCCCGCGCGAGCTCAGGCGACCTGAACCGGAATGCGGCGCGGCTTGGCCTCTTCTGACTTCGGGATCACCAGCTTGAGAACGCCATGGTTCAGCTTTGCATCGATCTTGCTGGCGTCCAGATCGCGGCTGAGCGTGAAGCTGCGGCGGTAGAAAGGATTGAGCACCTCGCCGTAAATGATGTCCACTCCTTGCGCTTGATCAGCGCCCTCCCGGGACATGGCGGCACCTTCGATGACCAAGCTGTCGCCCTCCACCCGCACGCCCAGACGCTCGCGCGACACGCCGGGCATGTCGGCCAGGATGGTCACGCCTGCCTCATCTTCAAAAATGTCGACCGAGGGAATCACGGTAGTGGCCTGCGAGGCGCCGCCGCGCAGGCCGGCGGCGACCGGCCCTGCCTGCGCACGGCTGAGCGCCTGAGCGCCGCTCCGGCCCTCGCTGGCACCGGTCCGGGCAGCGCTTGCAGCGGCCCGGGTTTCCTGATTACCTTGAGCGACCGAGTCGCTTGCAACTGGATTCATGACTTGCTCCTGATTGATTGGGTTAAGGGATAGCTTGCGTTCTTGCTTCATGGACGGCCCGAGACTTCGCGCCGTGGAACTTGGAACGGGCGGGTCGCGCCCGCACACGCAGCCACACACGCATTCGAAACACGCGAAGCAGGCCGACGGGCGACTTAACTGACCTGGATACGGCGCGGCAGCGCTGCCTCGCGCCGGCCTACGCTGATGCGCAGCATGCCGTCACGGTAGGTGGCTTCGACCTTGGTCGCGTCCACATCGTCAGGCAGCGACACCACGCGCCGGAAAGCGCCGTCAAAGCGCTCTTGGGCGTACACGCTGACCTTGTCATCGACCTGCGGTACGTCGCTCTTGCGCTCACCGGCGATCACCAGCACACCCTTGTCCACCGTGATTTGCAAGCCGGCCGGATCGATGCCCGGGGCCAGCGCCAGCACCTCGATGGCTTCAGGCGTGTTGCCCACATTGATCACCGGGAAGTTGCGCCGCGGCATAGCCCGAATGCCCGCCACGCCGCTGGGGCGAAACAATTGATCGAGGTTTTGCTGCATTCGGCTGATCTCGCCAAAGAGATCGCCATAAAGACCCATCATTGCACTCATGATCAGATTTCCTTTCTTGAAAGCCAGCTACAGAAAACGTGCAAACAAGCACCAGCGAAAATCGCCAGCGACCAAGCCCGCAACGTGGAACCCAGTATTGGCCGGCGCCGGCTTTGAAGGAAACGGGCTTACACAGTTTTGCGTAACCCGAATGTCACGATGAAGATGAGTTATTGCCCGACACGAGCTGAAGATGAGCAGGACAGGCGCCAAACCTACGACCTAACCCGAAGATATACTGCTGAGCCAGTTACAGAGGTGGACTGACTTTTCGCATGACAGTCACCAAATGGATTTCATCCGGATCGCGAACTTGCTTTATTATTTTAAAGTAGCCATTAAAACCATACATCGCTGCAAATCTGTTCGTATCATCAAAGTACAAGGGAAAGGTTTCACTGGTAATAATATTGACATGCGTCGGATCGCGCCAGGCGGCAGCCGCAGGAAAGGCGGGCGTATGTGAGAGGAAAACCCCTCCGGGCTTGAGTACCCGGTAGATTTCATTCATCAATTCAACAAAGCTGAACCGACGCTTCGGCAAATACAGTATGCGAGGCACGTTTTCGATAAAGTCGTAAGCCGTCAGGAAATCAAAGGTTTCGTTGGCAAAGGGAATGGGCTCCACCGCCAGGTCGGCCGCGACGATATGACCGGACGCCGATTCGCGTATATCAATACCAAAAACCTGATCGGCCTTGAATGGATTTCTCGGCGTAGTGCCGCAACCGAGATCCAGGGTGGCGCTTGTATTTGATACCACGGGCGCGCGGGGCAGTGGCGGATCAGCCTCAAGAGAACGACCCATAAGTTCAGGCTTTACCAAAGCCTTAAACGCGTTTTTGACCGACTCCAGGGAAATTTCATACTCACGAAAAACTGACTCCAGTTTTTTATAAAAGTACTCAGGCTCGAGCAAAAACCTTGGAAAACTGACAAATACAACCGGGACGTCGTGTTTTACAAGCGTCTCCAGCAGTCTGTAAAAATTCATCGCCAGCGCGGCTTCCTGGTCTTCGGGGGAACTCGTTCCGAAAAGTCCACCAGCCGCGCTCATCGGATCTGTCCCTCGCAACTCCGCCTTTCTGGAAATCTGTCTTCGACTTTCAGCTGCCTCGGTCAACGTCCGAACTGGCACGATGGCCAGTCTGAGTTGCGAGCCGCCGAGCAAATAAGACTCCACCTCCGAGGCGGCGTAAGGTGACTTGACGAATGTGGGCAGGTCGCTTTGAAAGAGCCTGTGCTCAAGCCCGCCGCGACTGGTGGAATCAATTTCAGTGAGCGCTTGCTCCAGGGTAAAGCCAGTATCCAGACCCAGCCAGGTCAGAATTTGGACCATCACCGTGGTGCCAGCGCGGCCAGTACCGCCGATAAGTATGCGCCCGGCGCCTGATTTATTGAGTGGTGGCATTTATTAATCCCTGTATATCAAGACATGGATAGGGTCTGGAATGATTGACAAGGTGAAACAAAAAATCGGATTCACTTCAATAAGAATAAAAAGTTAGTGCTGACTTATTGCGTCCTCGCACATCAGGCGAACCACATCATCCACCTGGTTGCGCACCGACCATTGAAGTATTTTCGCAGCCTTGTCTGGGTTGCCCCGGCTGGCATGGATGTCAGAGGGCCGCAGCAAGGACGGCTGAATCACCACGTGGTCGCGCCAGTGCAAGCCGAAGAAATCGAATACCTTGGTCACAAAGTCCTCAAGGGAACAGGTCTGCCCGGTGGCCACCACAAAATCGTCAGGCGCGGGCTGTTGCATCATTCGCCACATCGCATCGACATAATCGGGGGCCCAGCCCCAGTCCCGCTGTATGTTCGTATTTCCCAGCTGAAGTTTTCCTTCCTTCCGCGGTCAATACGCGCCGCCGCCCGGACGATTTTCTGCGTGACAAAGCGCTCAGACCGGAGCGTTGATTCATAGTTGAAAAGAATACCGGTGCAGGCAAAAAGCCCATAGGATTTCCTGTAATTCTTGAGTGGCCAATGCGCCGAGGCTTTCGCCACCGCACAAGGGCTTTGCGCTCGAGAGGGTTTGCTCGTCCGCCGCGCCTTGGCCGGTATCGCCAAAACACTCCCTGGAGCCCGCGTTGTAAAACTTCAGGGGTTTGCCGATGAACCGGATGGCCTCGGGCAAGTTGATCGCAGCGCCCGCAATGCTTTCCATCGCCCCCATGGGCTGCTCGAAAGACAGCCCCACCGAAGTCTATCCCGCCAGCTTGTAAATCTCGTCGGGCAGGTGGCCTTGCACCACCTTCAACACACTGCGAAAGTCGTTCAGCGCCATGGAGACAAGCCGCACCTGCCGGGCGATTCCGAAGCTGTGGTGATGTGCCAGTGGCGTCGCCAGCGCATCCCGTGAAGTTCCGACCACCTCGTAGTCTTTGTCGACAAGCAACTTGGCCAGATGGCTGCCGTCCTGACCATTCACGCCGCAAACAAGCGCCCTCATTGCGATCGCCATCGGTGCTGCAGGCGCGGACATCTGTCTTTAGGATTTATCAAACGAATCCAGACGAGTTGAATTGGAAGTTGCCGGACACTGAAAAGACATTCGTACGAACAAAATTACCAACAAACATGAAAAATGTTTTTATTTACATAATAATTTTAAATAAGAATTTTGCCAATTAAACGCGGCTGCGCTCCGTCGAAACAGTCTGAGCTTGTGCCGGCAGCTGTAGCGAAGGGTCCAAGTCCGCCCAGCGCCCAAAGCCCCTGTCATAATTTCCTGCGCGGCCAACAGCTTGACTGCTCAAGGCATCGAGCGACGATTTTCCCTGGGCATGGCACGCGCCCGGCACTCGCGCCAAGCTTTGGTAAAAACGCCCCCAAGCGCAAAAATTGCCCAAAGTGTCCACCGCCAGGCCCGCCATGGCTGGCCACGCAAAAAAGGTTTCACATCATGAATGCCCCTCTTCCCGCTTCCGTCCAGCCTGCCGTGCAAGCCAGCGATCTGGCCGCCCTGCCACTGATCGAAAAATGGATTTCCTTTGCCTCTGTCTCTCGCGACAGCAACCTGCCCATCATCGAATGGACGCAAAACTACCTGGAAGCGCTGGGCATTGAATGCTCACGTACTTACGACGACAGCGGCCTCAAAGCCAATCTGTGGGCCACTTTGCCCGCCGACAACGGTGAAACCAAAATCGGCGGGCTGGTGTTGTCGGGCCACACCGACGTGGTGCCGGTCGACGGCCAGCCCTGGGACACCGACCCCTTTGTGGCGCAGGTGATCGGCGACCGGCTGTATGGCCGGGGCGTGACCGACATGAAAAGCTATGGCGCCACCGCCTTGCTGATGGTGCCCGAGTTGCTCAAGCGAAAACTCAAGCGCCCGGTGCACCTGGCCTTCAGCTACGACGAGGAAGTCGGCTGCATTGGCGTGCGGCGGCTGATTGCCGACATGCTCGCGCAAGGCTTCAAGCCGGCGGGCTGCATCGTGGGCGAGCCCACCGGCATGCGGGTGGTGGTGGCGCACAAGGGCAAGCATGCGTACAAGACCTCGGTGCGCGGCTTTGAGGCGCATTCTTCGCTCACGCCCCAGGGCGTGAATGCGGTCGAGATCGCCTGCGAGTTCGTGGCGCACCTCAAATCCATGCACCGCAAGCTGGTCAGCGAAGGGCCGTTTGACCCGATCTATGACGTGCCGCACACCACCATCCACACCGGCGTGATCCACGGCGGCACGGCGCTCAACATCATCCCGCGTGACTGCGACGTGACCTGGGAAATCCGCCATCACCACATGAACTCGCCTGAAGCGCTGTTTGCCGAGGCCAAGGCTTTTGCCGACAGTCTGTTGCCGGCCATGCAGGCGGTGGCCGCAGACACCGGCATCACGCACCAGCTCAACTCCGTGCTGCCAGGCTTTGCCACCGAAGCGGACAGCGACATCGCCAGGCTGTGTTTTAGCTGCGCCGGCAGCGACAGCAGCAGCGCTGCGGGCAAGGTGTCCTTCGGCACGGAAGCTGCTTTGTTCCACCAGGCCGGCGTGCCGACCATCGTTTGCGGCCCCGGCCACATTGCGCAGGCGCACCAGCCCAATGAATGGGTGGAACTGGCGCAGCTGGCCTGGTGTGAGCGCTTCATGCGCCGCCTGGCTGACCAGATCTGCGTCAACTAAACCGCGTCAAGCAAGCCGCCTCACATCAACTCAACTCACCCCAACTCACGGCGTCACACCCGTGGAAAGAAAACTGAAAAAGGAAAACGAAAAAATGATGAACCGCAGAAACCTCATGGCCACAGGCCTGGCGCTGGCCGCCGGCGCCAGCCTGGCGCAGTCGCAGCGCACGGCGCGCATCGTCGTGCCCTTTGCCGCTGGCGGCGTGCAGGACTTGCTGGCGCGCGCCATGTCCAACGAACTGTCCCTGGCGCTCGGGCAGACGGTGATCATTGACAACAAGCCGGGCGCCGGCGGCACCGTGGGCACCGGCTTCGTCGCCAAGTCGGCCCCTGACAGCGGCGTGATGGTGATGGCCGCAGCCAGCCACAACATCAGCGGCTCGCTTTACAACAAGCTGTCCTACGACCCGCAAAAGGACTTCGCGCCCATGGCGCACATTGGCAACGCCGGCTATGTGCTGATGATCCACCCGGACGTGCCGGCCAAAAACGCCGCCGAATTCATCCGCTACGCCAAAGCCAACCCCGGCAAGATGAACTACGCCACCGCCGGCGTGGGCAGCGCCACGCATTTGTCCATGGCCTACTTCAACGGTCTGGCGGGCATTGATCTGGTGCATGTGCCGCTCAAGGCGACCGGCGAGGCCATCAACGAGGTGATTTCAGGGCGTGCGCACGCGGTGATCGCCGCCAGCATTGGCGCTCTGGCCTTCGCCAAGGACAGCCGCATCCGCCTGATCGGCGTGACCTCGCCCCAGCGCTCGAAGTACCTGCCCGACGTTCCGACGATTGCCCAAAGCGGTTTGCCCGGCTACCAGTTCGACTCGTGGTTTGGACTGCTCGGCCCGGCCGGCACGCCCGCCGCCGAGATCAACCGCGTTCATGCCGCCATGGACAAACTCCTCAAAGACCCGGTGATTCTGGAGCGCCTGGACAAGCAGGGCATCGAACCCGCCGCCATGAGCAACGCCGACTTCGCGCGCCTGCTGGCCCAGGA
>CAJAOB010000208.1 GCA_903941205.1 uncultured Burkholderiales bacterium
GCCTCGGCTGTCTGGCGTGGCCGCTGGGTTGACCAGTGCGTCAGCACGCTGGCCATGCTGGGGGCCAGCATGCCGAGTTTCTGGATGGGACTGCTGGTCATTCAGTTACTGGCCGTGGGTGCCGGCTGGTTCCCGGTGTCGGGCTATGGCGACCCCGGTGCCAACTGGCTGACGCGCCTGCATCACTTGCTGCTGCCCGCGCTGGTGTTGGGCACGCTCAACTCGGCCTTGATCATCCGCTTCACACGCGCTTCGATGCTGGACATTCTGGGCGAAGACTACATTCGTACCGCACGATCCAAAGGTCTGACAGAAAGCAGCGTGGTGCTCAAGCACGCGCTGCGCAATGCGCTGGTGCCGATTCTCACGGTGCTGGGCCTGACGCTGGCGCTGATGATTGGTGGCGCGGTGGTCACTGAAACCGTGTTCAACCTGCCCGGCCTGGGCAATCTGGTGGTGCGCGCCGTGCTGCGCCGCGACTACCCGGTGATTCAGGGCGCCTTGCTGGTGATCGCGGGCGTCTACGTCATCATCAATTTCATCATCGACGTGCTCTACGTCTTTGTCGACCCGCGGGTGCGTCATGGCTGAATGGCGCCTGCTTCTCAAAACCCTGTTTGCCCGCCGCGTGGTGCTGATCGCGCTGGTGCTGCTGGCGCTGATGCTGCTGATGGCCGCCATCGGTCAGTGGGTGTTACCGCATGACCCGATGGCCATGAAAGTCAGCCAGCGCCTGCGCGCGCCAAGCTGGAGCTACTGGAGCGGCACCGACGAGCTCGGCCGCGACATCACCAGCCGGATTTTCTATGGCGCGCGCTACTCGCTGGCCATAGGCGCAGGCACCGCCGTACTGGCCGCCACCCTGGGCACGCTGCTGGGCTTGCTGGCCGGATTCTTCAAGCCGCTTGACGCGCCGCTGATGCGCTGCGTTGACGCCATGATGGCTTTCCCCGACATCTTGCTGGGCATCGCGCTGGTGTCGATTTTGGGTGCGAGCCCGACCAACGTGGTGCTTGCGCTGACCATTGTTTACACGCCGCGCGTGGCCCGCGTGGTGCGCGCTTCGACCTTGGTGATCCGCGAGCTGCCGTATGTCGAGGCGGCCCGCGCCGTGGGCGTGAGCACGCCGCGGCTGCTGCGGGTCCACATCTTGCCCAACCTGATGTCACCGATTTTGGTGCAGCTGAGTTTTATATTTGCCTACGCCCTGCTGGCCGAAGCCGGCCTGTCCTTTCTGGGCGTGGGCGTGGGCGCGGAAATACCCACCTGGGGCACCATGGTGGCCGCCAGCACGCAGTACGCTGACCGCGCCGTCTGGACCTTGTTCTTTCCAGGCATGGCGATCGTGTTGACCGCCTTGTCTTTGCAAATCCTGGGCGACGGCGTACGCGACCTGCTCGACCCGCGCCTGAAAGGCACGACATGACCGCGCCCCTGCGCCTGGAGGTGAAAAACCTCAGCACCACCTTGCTGCAGCGTGACGGCGCGCTGCCCCTGGTGCGCGGCGTCAGCTTCGAGCTGCACGCTGGCCAGACGCTGGCACTGGTTGGCGAGTCGGGCAGCGGCAAATCGCTGACAGCTCTGAGCCTGATGCGCCTGCTCGCGCGCAACGCCCGCTGGCAATGCAGCGGTGAAGCCCTGTTCACGGATGCGGCCGGCCACAGCCATGATCTGCTGCAACTCTCTCCGACCCGGATGCGGCAGCTGCGCGGCAACCAGATCGCCATGATCTTTCAGGAGCCCATGACCTGCCTGAACCCGGTCTTGCCGGTCGGCGAGCAAATCGCCGAATCAGTGCGGCTGCATCTGGGCCTGAACACCACAGCGGCCCGGGCGCAAGCCTTGCGCGCGCTCGAACAAGTGGAAATACCCGCAGCCCGCCAGCGTCTGGACGAATACCCGCACCAGCTCTCGGGCGGCATGCGCCAGCGCGTGATGATCGCCATGGCCATGGTGTGCGAACCCCGGGTGCTGATCGCCGACGAGCCCACCACGGCTCTGGACGTGACGATTCAGGCGCAAATCCTGGCCCTGATGTCACGCCTGCAAAAGGACACCGGCATGAGCATGCTGTTCATCACGCACAACCTGGGCGTGGTGGCGCACCATGCCGAGCGCGTGGCCGTGATGTACGCCGGTCAGGTGGTCGAGCAGGCGGGCGTGTCCGAACTGTTCGCCCGCCCCGCACACCCGTACACACAGGGACTGCTCGCCTGCCTGCCCGGCAGGGCCCGGCAACTGGCCCGCCAGACCGGACAAGCCGTGGCCTTGCAAGACATTCCGGGCCAGGCCCCGGCCATGGACCGCCTGGGCCCCGGCTGCAGCTTTGCAGACCGTTGCAGCGCCAGCCTGCCGCAGTGCAGCCTGCAACCACCGCCCCGCCAAGGCACCAGCGCGCACCACCGCAGCTGCCACCTGGCGACGCAGCCATGACGGCCATGCTGAGCGTGCAAGACCTCTCGGTCGAATTCGGCCGCGGTGCCCGGCGCGTGCGTGCGGTGCGCGGCGTCAGCTTTGATGTCGCCGCCGGCGAAACCCTGGGCCTGGTCGGTGAATCCGGTTCGGGCAAAAGCACGCTAGGTCGGGCCGTGCTGCAACTGATCCAGGCCAGCGGTGGCTCGGTCCGCTTTGAGGGCCGTGAACTCATCGGCTTGAGCCAGGCCCAGATGCGGCCCCTGCGCCGGCAGGTTCAAATGGTGTTTCAAGACCCCAGCCTGAACCCGCGCCAGCGCGCCGGCGACATGCTGGCCGAAGTGCTGTCCACCCACGGCCTGCACCCGGGCGCAGCGCGCGCGCCGCGCATTGCCGAGCTGCTGCAACTGGTCGGGCTCAAGCCCGAGCACGCCAGCCGCTTTTCGCATGAATTTTCGGGCGGCCAAAAGCAGCGCCTGGGCATTGCGCGAGCGCTGGCCGCCGAACCGCGCTTCATCGTCGCTGACGAGCCCTTGTCGGCGCTGGACATGTCCATTCAGGCGCAAATCGTCAATCTGCTGATCCGCTTGCGCCAACAACTGGGCCTGACGCTGCTGTTCATTTCGCACGACCTGGACGTGGTGCAGTACCTGTGTGACCGCGTCGTGGTCTTGTACCTGGGCCGGGTGATGGAGATCGCCCCGACCGGGGCCTTGTTTGACAAGCCGGCCCATCCGTACACGCAGGCCTTGCTGGCGGCCGCGCCGATTCCGGACCCTGGCCAGGCCGCGCCCCAAGTGAGTCTGCACGGCGACCCACCCAGCCCGCTGAACCCGCCCTCGGGTTGCGTGTTCCGCACCCGCTGCCCGCACGCCCTGGCCGCCTGCGCCGAGCAGGTGCCGGAACTCTCAGCCCTGCCAGACGGGCGCTGGGTGGCCTGCCTGCGCCACACGGAATTGCACACCGAATTGAAGTGAGGGATCAGACATGCAACTCGACGCGGCCTCCAAAGGCTATCCGCCGCACCTGCCGGCCCTGGAACTCAAGGACGCCGGCCTGCAGGGCTGGCAGCTCTTGCGCGGTGACCTGTCCTTCCCGCTGGCCGTGCTCAAGGACTCGGCGCTGCGACACAACATCGACTGGATGCGCGACTTCTGCCAGACCCGGGGGCTGGACATCGCGCCGCACGGCAAGTCCACCATGTCGCCCGAACTCTACGAACGGCAAATCGCCGCAGGCGCCTGGGGCATCAGTTTTGCCAACGTCTTTCAGGCCGCCCTTGGCGCGCGCCATGGCGTTGGCCGCATCATCATCGCCAACCAGGTCTTCCAGGCCGCCGACCTTGACAGTCTCTCGGTCCTGCTGCAAACCCATGCCGGCCTGCAAGTCTGGTTTCTGGTCGACTCGCCCGAACAGGTGCAAATGATTGAGGCATGGCGAAGCGCGTGCGCCAGCAGCACGGTGTTCACGGTGCTGATCGAGCTCGGAGTGGCCGCTTACCGCACCGGTTGCCGCGACCACGAACAAGCCCTTGCGCTGGCCCGGCTGGTTCGCCGCAGCCCCGCCCTGCGCCTGACCGGCATCGAATGCTATGAGGGCTCGCTGGCCACCTGCAACCACGCGCATGACCGCCAGGGCGTCGCAGCCCTGATGAAGCGCGTGCAAGCGCTGGCCGTGGCCTGCGAGGCCGAAGACCTGTTTGAAAGCGACGAGGTTTTACTCACCGCTGGCGGCTCGGCCATTTTTGACCTGGTGGCCGAACACCTCAAGCCGCACCTGCAACACCCGACGCGCGGCATCTTGCGTTCAGGTTGCTATGTCACGCACGACCATGTGCAGTACCGCAAGCATCTGGCGTGCGTGGGCGAGCGCCTGCAGCTGCGCGAGACCTTGCGGCCGGCGCTGGAAGTCATCAGCGCCGTGCAGGCATGTCCCGAACCGGGACTGGCCATTCTGGCCATGGGCAAGCGCGACATCTCTTACGACCTGGACCTGCCCGTGCCGCAATGGCGGGCCGCGCTGGGGGCTGCGCAAACCCGCGCGGTGCCGTCGCACTGGTCCATCACCGCGCTCAACGATCAGCACGCTTACCTGCGCTTTGACGCTCAAGCCCCCGCCCATGAGCAGCCGGCGTTCGGCGAGTTGGTCGGCAGCGGCATTTCGCACCCCTGCACCACCTTTGACAAATGGCGCTGGATGCCCGTGGTTGACGACAGCTACCGCGTGATCGACGCGGTCTCGATCCACTTCTAGATCCGCGCCGCGCATGCAAGCCGTCAATCCCTCCCTGGTGCAGCGACTGCAAGCGGCGGCCGCTTCCTTGCCGCGCGCGCAGCAGCAAGTCATTGCCGTCTTGCTGCAAGACCCGGAGCGCGCGCTGTCCCTGAGCGTGGACGCGCTGGCCAGCCAGGCGCAGGTGTCGATGCCGACCATCATGCGCACGGCCCGGCAATTTGGCTTTGAAGGCGTGCGCGAGTTCAAGCTCGCGCTGGCGCAAGACCTCGCCCGCACGGGGCCAGTTCACCGCTCGGTCAGCATGCAGGACGGCACGGCCGAGATCGTGCAAAAAATCCTGGGTGGAGCCGCCGCCTCCATCACCGGTTTGCAACAACAGCTGCAAACCGGAACGCTCGAAAAAGCCGCCCAGCTGATGGCCCGCGCCCAGCGCATCGACTGCTATTCCGTGGGCGCCACCTCCGCCTTCATGGCCAGCGACCTGCAAGGCCGGCTGTTCCGGCTCGGACGCAACGCCCATGCCTTTCATGATGCACACCAGCAGCTGATTTCCGCCGCCACACTGGGCCCCGGCGGTGCCGCCGTGGCCATATCGCATGTCGGGCGCATGCCCTTCATGCTCGAAGCCGTCGGCTTTGCCAAGTCCCAAGGCGCCCCCGTGATCGCCATCACCCAGCCCGACACGCCGCTGGCGCGACTGGCCGACGTGGTGATCGGTGTGACGGTGCCGCCAGACGCCGTCATGCGCGTGGGCACCGAAGCCTATATCGCCCATTTGCTGGTCATTGAGCTGCTGATGATCCTGGTGCTGCAAGCGCTGGGGCCAGAGGCCGCGCGCCAGCTCAGCCAATTCCGATCCGTCCTGCAAGCCCACGGGCAAGACGTCGACCAGCACCCCGCGGTCGACTGGACCTGGTCTTCCGTAGAGAAAGAATCCCAGCAGTGAAAACCACCTTGTTGCGTCAAGTCGAACTGATAGACGGCACCGGCGCGCCCGCCCGCAGCGCCGACGTGCTCCTGCGCGGCGACCGCATTGCCCGCATCGGCCAGAACCTGCCTGCTGAGGCCGATGAACTCGTTGACGGCCAGGGCCTGACGCTGGCGCCCGGCTTCATCGACGTCCATACCCACGACGACGCCCAGGTGCTGCGCGACCCGAGCATGCTCGCCAAACTCTCGCAAGGCGTGAGCACCGTCATCACCGGGAACTGCGGCCTGTCTCTGGTGCCGCTGGTCACCACGGCGCCGGTGTCGCCGCTGGACTTGCTGCACACCACCGAGTTCCGCTTCCCCCAGCTCGATGACTACGCCCGGGCGATTGCGCAAAACCCGCCCTCGGTCAACGTCGGCGCCCTCATTGGTCACACCAGCTTGCGCGCTACCGTCATGCCGGACCTGAGCCGCGCCGCCAGCGCCAGCGAAACCGAGGCCATGGGCCAGCTGCTGGAGCAGGCCCTGGCGCAAGGCGCGCTGGGCCTTTCATCGGGGCTTTTTTACCAGCCGGCCTTTGCCGCCGACATGACAGAAATGCAGGCCCTGGTGCGCGTGCTCGGGCGCCATCGCGGCGTTTACGTCACCCACATCCGCACCGAAATGGACGGCATTCTGGACGCCATGCAAGAAGCCGCCGACACCGCCCAGGCTGGCCCGGTCAGCTGGATCATGTCGCACCACAAATGCGCCGGTCCCCGCAACTGGGGCCGCAGCATCGAAACCCTGGCACTGCTCGAGCGCCTGTCCAAACGCCAGGACGTCGGCACCGATGTCTACCCCTACGGCGCCGGCTCCACCCTGCTGCGCGAAGACCTGGTCGACGGCGTGATCGACATCCTCATCACCCGCAGCGACCCGCACCCCGAAATGGCCGGCCGCCACCTGACCGACATTGCCGCCGAATGGGGCTGCGATCAAGTACAGGCCTGCCGTCGCCTGATGCCCGGCGGCGCCTGCTATTTCCAGATGCGCGAAGACGACGTCAGGCGCGTGCTCGCCCATCCGCTGAGCATGATCGGTTCAGACGGTCTGCCGCACGACGAAAGACCCCACCCACGACTCTGGGGCGCCTTTGCCCGCGTGCTGGCGCACTACTGCCGCGACGAGCAACTGCTCACGCTGCCGCAGGCCATCCACAAAATGACCGGCCTGTCGGCCGCCCGCTTCGGCCTGAAAGACCGCGGCGTGCTGCGCGAAGGCGCATTCGCCGACCTGGTGCTGCTGGACCCGCAGCGCGTGCAAGACAAAGCCACTTACGACAAGCCGCACCAGATGTGCGAGGGCATAGAACGCGTCATGGTCAACGGCCAATGGGCCTTTGCCAAGGGCCAGGCAACAGGCACCGGCGCGGGACGGTTCTTGCGGCGTTGAGACACTTGCGCGCTGAGGCGCCAGCAAAGCCCGGTACCCCTCTGCGCCAGCCCGGTCACAAGCCAAGGAAGACCTTAGAACGCCAAAAGCCTCACGGCCAGTCGCTGACTGGCCCCGCACCACCCGCACCACCCGCGCCGCCTCAGC
>CAJAOB010000209.1 GCA_903941205.1 uncultured Burkholderiales bacterium
GGGTGGGCTTGGTGAGCATGACGGAGAGGGGATGGATCCCCGCCGTCGCGAGGATGACGGAGAAGGGAATGGCCCCCGTCGCCCGATCAGCACGACGGCCGGCTTCGCGAGGATGACGCAAAAGTGCTGTAACTGTTGACAAAGAGCCGTCATCCCTGCGAAGGCAGGGATCCATCCCCAGGCCCATGGACCCCCGCCCGCCGATCAGGTCGAGGGCGGGCTTCGTGCGAATGCCCTTGAGGGGATAGATCCCCGCCGTCGCAAGGATGACGGAAGGGAAAATGCGCCTCGCATCCCCTCAAGCCGACCAAATCCTCGGGTTCGGCGTGTTCAGCTGCCAAAAATGCTGGCGCCAGGCCCGCCAGACCTGCTTGAGCAAGTCCATCGCCGGCTCCACCACGGGTGCCAGCACGCGCAGCACCAGCACCTGAGCGTCAGGGCTGGTGGCGCCGGCGGTGGCTTCGAGGGGGTGGCCGGTCAGCAGCTCGCGGGCCAGGTCCAGGGCGGCTTGGCGGCGCTGGCGTTCCAGTTTGCTGCCCGCCACAAAAAACAGCGTCGCCATGCAGCGCTGGCCGGCCAGGCCCAGCGGGCTGTTCAGCAGCAAATCGTCTTGCGCTGACAGTTTGGCCCGTTCCAGCCAAACGCCGGGCAGCTCGATGTGCTGGCAAAAACTGCCGTCCACAAAAGGCAGGCCGGCGTTGGGCAAGCCCAGCGCCGTCACGTCCCAGCCCATCATTTCTGCACCCGGCGCCAGCGTCATCGTCAGGCGGTTTTCGGCTAGGCAGCCGCTGTAGCAAAGCGCCTCCAGTGGCAACCATTCCAGCCGCGCACCCGCCGCCAGCGACACCTGCGCGCGCTGCAAAGCCACCTCGCCCAGCGACCGGTAAAAGCGCGTCGCCCCCGGCGTCGTGACCAGGCCGTGCGCGCCCGTGGCCACGGTGGCCTTGATGTCCAGCGTGTCGCCGCCCACCAGCCCGCCCGGCGGATGCACCAGCACGTTGTGGCACACCGCATCGCCCTCGGGGTAAAGGCTTTGCAAGATGCGCAGCGGGCCCTTGTGACGGTGTTGCGCCACCGTGCGCGCGGCGCTCAGCGCGTAGTCAAGTTCCAGTGAAGCGTGCCATGTCATGGCTGGGCAGTTTACGTGTTGGCGCCCCAAGCCTTTGCCAGCAGTGCCGCCGGCTCAATTCTTCGCAAAATAGAAAAGACCATTCATTAAGTACTCATTAATTCGTATCATATAAACCCTTGTAACTACATTGGCTGCTGCATGACCGTCGCGCTCAACAAAGCTGAAATCCTGCACCGCGCCCACGGCTTCGTCAAAGACTACGCCGATGCCAGCTACGAAATGGGCGACGCGCAAAACTTCATACGCGGCCTGTGCGACGTGTTCGGCTTTTCCAACAAGCGCCTGATCAACTTCGAGCAGCGCGTCAAAAAACTCGACGGCGCACGCGGGCGCATCGACGGCTTTTACCCCGGCAAACTGCTCATTGAAATGAAGTCCCGCGGCGAAAACCTGGACGCCGCCTACCAGCAAGCCACCGACTACCTGCCCGGCCTGAAAGACGCCGAACTGCCCGACTACATCCTGGTCAGCGACTTCGAGCACCTGCACCTCTACCACCGCGGCACCGCCAGTCCGCCGCTGCGCCACAAGCTCGGCGACTTCAGCCAGCATATTGACGACTACCTGTTTTTAGCCGGCTTCGAGCCGCAAGCCCAGGCCGATCAGATCGCCGTCAACGAACACGCCGCCCGCAAGATCGCCGAGCTGCACGACGCCATGCGCAGCGGCGGCTACACCGGCCTTGACCTCGAACGCTACCTGGTGCGCCTGGTGTTTTGCCTGTTTGCCGAAGACACCGGCATCTTTGAAAGCCGCGGCGACTTTGGCCGCTACCTGCGCCAGCACAGCCGCGAAGACGGCAGCGACCTCGACGGCGCCATGCAAAACCTCTTTGACACCCTCAACCGCTCGCACGCCACACGCCCCAAAAACCTGCCCTACGAACTGCAAGGCTTTCCCTACATCAACGGCAGCGTGTTCGACGGCCGGTTGGCGGTTTGCCACTTTGACAGCACCGCCCGAAAGATACTGCTCGACTGCGCCGAAACCTTTGACTGGGCGCAAATCAGCCCCGCCATCTTTGGCTCGCTGTTTCAGGCCGTCATTCACCACGACGACGAAGGCGTCACCCGCAAAAGCACCAAACGCCGCGAGCTGGGCGCGCACTACACCAGCGAAACCAACATCCTGCGCGTCATCGGCCCGCTGTTTCTAGACGCACTCAAAGCCCAGTTCAACGACGCGCGGCGCAGCAAAACCAAGCTTGGCGCGCTGCTGCACAAGCTGCGCAAGCTGACGTTCTTAGACCCCGCCTGCGGCTGCGGCAACTTTTTGGTCATCGCTTACCGCGAAATCCGCCGGCTCGAACTCGACGCCATGGAAGCCCTGCAAGACATCGAGCGGCAAGCCAAAACCGTCACCGGCACGCTAGACGCCAAAGCCTTCGAATTCATCCAGTGCGACGTGCACCAATGCCACGGCATCGAGATCGAAGCCAGCGCCGCCCACATCGCCACCGTCGCCCTGTGGCTCACCGACCACCAGGAAAACCAGCGCGCCAGCCGCGTGCTCGGCGGCAACTTCAACCGCCTGCCGCTGGACAAAAAAGCCAACATCGTCTGCGCCAACGCCCTGACCACCGACTGGGCCAGCGTGCTGCTGCCCGAGCTGTGCGACTACGTGATTGGCAACCCGCCATTTGTGGGCAAGAAAGAACAAACGCCAGACCAAAAGGCCTGCTTTCAGCCGGTTGTCGAAGCCCTGCATGGTTCTGGCGTGCTCGATTTCGTCGCTGCCTGGTATGTCAAGGCCGCCCGCTATGTGAAAGCCAACCGCCAAGCCAGCGCCAACACCCGCTGCGCCTTTGTGTCCACCAACTCCATCACCCAAGGCGAGCAGGTCGGCGTACTGTGGGGGTGGATGCTGGCGCAAGGCATGAAGATCCAGTTCGCCCACCGCACCTTCCAGTGGAGCAACGACGCCAAAGGCGTGGGCCACGTCGGCGCGTTGGGCGTCGCTTAAAAACTTGGCGCCCACAAAAGGCGGGTTGCCGATCACGTAGTCGCACAGCTCGGGCAGCAGCACGCTGGCCCAGTCGGTGGTCAGGGCGTTGGCGCAGACGATGTTGGCTTTTTTGTCCAGCGGCA
>CAJAOB010000210.1 GCA_903941205.1 uncultured Burkholderiales bacterium
CGAGCACAGCATCTTTTTCACCGATCCGGTCTCGCTGGCGCTGCTGCTGCTGGCCGCCGCGCTGACGCTTTACACCGGCTGGAAAGAATTCAGCGCCAAACCGAAGACTGCCTCATGAAGACTCAAGCCACTGCTGCGGCTACTGCCGAAAAAGCCACCGTTTCCCGCCGCCTGGCGCAAGCCATCACGGCCTCGCAGCCTGAGAACTGGCCGGCCGCCCGGGCGGTTGGCCAGCGTCTGCTGATGGACATCGCCGGCATCTGCATTGCTGCCCGCGACGAAGCCTATGTCAAGGCTGCCATGGCCGCCGTCGACCAGGACGGGCCCTGCACGGTGATTGGCGCGGCGCCGTCGTTTGGCGTGGAAGCAGCGGCCTTCGTCAACGGCATTGCAGCGCACGGCGAAGACTTTGACGACACCTACGAGGGCGGGCCGGTACATGCCGGCGTGGTCATCGTGCCGGCTTTGCTGGCAGCCGCGCAGCGCCACCAGCTCTCGGGCGACGACTTGCTGCGCGGCATCGCGGTGGGCGTTGAAGTCATGTGCCGCCTGTGCGCCGTGGCGCCCACCAAAGTTCACAAGGCCGGCTTTCACCCGACCGCCATTTTTGGCGTGATGGGCGCCGTGGCCGGCGTTGGCGCGGCCTTGCGCCTGAGCGAAGACGAGCTGGTCGACGCCTTCGGCATCGCCGGCAGCATGGCCTCGGGCATCATCGAATACCTGGCCGACGGCAGCTGGACCAAGCGCATGCACCCGGGCTGGGCCGCGCAATCGGGCTACCGCGCGGTGCGCCTGGCGCAAGCCGGATTCAAGGGCCCGGCGACGGTATTTGAAGGCGAGCACGGCTTGTTTCATGGCTTTGCCAACACCCAGAGCGGCGACTTTGAAGCCATGCTGGCCGGCGTGGGCAGCCAGTGGATCTGGACCAGCATCGCCTTCAAGCCTTACGCCTGCGGCACCATGGCCCACCCCTACATCGACTGCGCGCGCGAACTGCGCCGCCAGGGACTGGTGCCGGCCGACATCGCGCAGATTGAATGCGAAACCGCCGAAGGCATCGTTCACCGCCTGTGGGAGCCACTGGCGCTCAAGCAGTCGCCGCCGAATGCGTATTCGGCCAAATTCAGCATCCCTTACGCCATTGCCGCCGGGCTGCTGCAAGACAACGCCGGCCTGGGCGAATACACCGAAGCCATGGTCCAGCGCGAGGACTTGCGCGCGCTGGCCGCCAAGGTGAGTTACGTTGTCGACCCGGCCAACCCTTACCCCAAGCAGTTCACCGGCCATGTGCGCGTCGCGCTCAAAGACGGCCGCGTGATGGAGGCGCGGCAGGGCTTCTTCAAGGGCGGCGCAGACCACCCGCTGAGCGACGCCGACCTCCAAACCAAGTTCTTTGCCAACTGCCTGCATGGCGGCGTGGCCAGACCCGAGGCCGAGGTCATGCTGGCCATGCTCGGGCAGGTCTTTGACGTCCCGCGGGTCGATCTGTCGCTGCTGTCGGCGCAAGCCAAAGCCGCCGCATGAGCCCGCAGCCCAGCCAAAGCCGCCGCGTTGCGCTGGTCACGGGCGCCGGCCGCAACATCGGCCGCGCCATTGCGCTGCAACTGGCGCGAGACGGTTTTGCGGTCGCGGTCAATGTCCGCAGTTCCCGCGCCGAAGCTCAGGCGGTGGTCGACGAATTGCAGGCGCTGGGCGCACCTGCGCTGCTGTGCCTGGCCGATGTCACCGACCGCGCCGCCGTCGGGGCCATGCTCGGGCAGATCCAGGCGCAATGGGGGCGCCTCGATGTACTGGTCAATAACGCCGCGATTCGCCGCGAGTCACCGCTGGCCGACATGAGCGCCGCCGACTGGCACGGCACGCTGGCCGTGGTGCTCGACGGCGCCTTCTTCTGCGCCCAGGCCGCGCTGCCCCTGCTGACGCAATCCGAGGCCGGCGCCATCATCAATATCGGCGGCCTGACCGGCCACACCGGCGCCGCCGACCGCGTCCACGTGGTCACCGCCAAGGCCGGCCTGGTCGGCCTGACCCGCGCGCTGGCCCACGAACTCTCGCCCGGCGGCATCACCGTCAACTGCGTCTCGCCCGGCATGATCAGCAGCGCCCGCAACGCCAGCAGCACCTCGGCCGTGCCCGCCCACCACGCCAGAAACAAACCCCTGCTGGGCCGCCGAGGCAGCGTCGAAGAAGTCGCCGACGCCGTCACCTGGCTGGCCAGCCCGCACGCCCGCTTCATCACCGGGCAGGTGATTCACGTCAGCGGCGGGGCTTACCTGGGCGGCTGAGAGTCGCCAGACGGGCAGACAGGCCGCTGGCCGGCACTCATCCACGCCGGCGCCTCGCGCCACTCGCGCACCCGAACCACAGCGCCAGGCGAAACCTTTTTCACCTGCTCAGACTGTGAAATAATCATGCAAGCGCTTTCAAGCTTTTCTGACATTTCAGGCATTTCTCATGCTTGAAACCCCTCCATCACCCGGCCCGAAAAGTTCATGACCCTCGCATCGCCCCCCGCTCCCGTCGCCACCCGCAAGTCGACCTTGGGCATGGTGGCGCAACGGGCCGGCGTCTCGCCCAGCACGGTGTCCCGGATTCTCAATGGAACGGCCCGGGTCAGCGCCGACAAGCAGGCCGCCGTGCTTGAAGCCATCGAGGCGCTGCACTTCAGGCCCGACCCGGCCGCCCGCAGCCTGGCGGGCGGGCGCACCATGAGCATCGGCGTGCTGACGCAGTTCATCGACAGCCCCTTTTATGGCGAGGCCCTGCGCGGCATCGAAGACACCCTGCGCGACAACCAGTACGCCGCCCTGTTCGTCAGCGGGCACTGGAACGTGGTCGAAGAGGGCCACCGAATGGCCCTGCTGGAGGAGCGCAAGGTCGACGGCATCATCGTGCTCACCGGCAAACTGCCCGACGAGGCGCTGCTCGACATGGCCGCACGCCTTCCCGTTGTCGTGACCGGCCGCGACCTGAATTCGCCCGGCCTGTTCAGCATCGATTTTGACAATCTGGAGGGTACCCGGCTGGCAGTGCGCCATTTGCTGGGAATGGGCCACCAGAACATCGCCTACATCTCGGGCCCGCTGGACCACCCGGACGCCTTGCAGCGACTCGAGGGCTACAAGTTGGAACTGGCCAGCAAGCGCATCGACATGCAAGACGCGCTGGTCGCCATGGGCGACTTTCAGGAAGCTGGCGGCTTCCAGGCCATGAACCAGCTGCTGGCCTCCGGCGCCCGCTTCTCGGCCGTGCTGGCGGCCAACGACCAAATGGCCTATGGCGCGCGTCTGGCCCTGGGCCGGGCCGGCTTCAGAGTTCCGGAAGATATTTCCCTGGTCGGCTTTGACGACCTGCCGCATTCGGCCTTCACCTTCCCACCGCTGACCAGCGTGCGACAACCGGTGTACGAGATAGGCGCCAAGGCCGCGCAGGCCATGCTGACGCTGCTCGCCGGACAGACTCCGCCCCCGGCCAACCTGGCCGCAGAACTGGTGGTACGCGAATCGACCCGGCGCTCCATGCGCTAAACCCCAGCAAAGCCTGGGGTCTTTGACCGGTATCCATGAAAGCGCTTTCATAATAGCCCGACCGAACAACGAAAAGCAGCCACGAATGGCGGAGACACATGATGAAAAAGCGGGCCCTCTGGGTAATTTTGATGGGCATGTCCTGCGCGGTCTGGGCCCAGAAGACGGTGCTGACCGTGGCGGCCTATCCCGCAGTCGACGCCATCGTGCGGCAAGCCTTGCCGGCTTGGCAAAAAACCCATCCCGAGGTTGAGGTCAAGGTGGTGGCACGCGAATACGGCGACCATCACACGGCCATGACCACGGCGCTGGCCACCTCGTCGGCGCTGCCGGACGTGATGGCCATCGAGTACGGCTTTCTGGGCCGCTTCGCCCAGGGCGGCGGCCTGACGGACCTGGCCAAGCCACCCTATTCGGCCCTGCAATATCGCGACAAATTCGTCGGCTATGCCTTTCAGCAAGGCGGCAGTGCGCGCCATGGCCAGGCGGCCCTGCCGACCGACATTGGCCCGGGCAGCCTGTTTTACCGCTCGGACATCCTTAAAAAAGCCGGCGTCAGCGAGGCCGACCTGACCGCCTCGTGGGACTCCTACATTGCGGCCGGACAAAAAATCAAGGCTGGCACGGGCGCCTACCTCATGGCGCATGCCCGCGACATCAAGGACATCATGATCCGCGCCAACTTAGCGGACGGCGAAGGTGTTTACTTCGACAGCAAGGGCAACGTCGTCGTCAACTCCGAGCGCTTTCGGCTGGCCTTTGAAAAAGCCAAGGCGGTACGCCAAGCCGGGCTGGACGCCAAGATCAGCGCCTGGTCCAACGAATGGGGCGAGTCCTTCAAACGCGGCACCGTGGCCACCCAGATGATGGGCGCCTGGCTGGGCGGGCACCTGGCCAACTGGCTGGCACCCGCTACCAAAGGCTCGTGGCGCGCCGCGCCCCTGCCGCAGGGCGTCAACGCTTCATGGGGCGGCACCTTTTATGCCATTCCGGCGCGCGCCGCCAACAAGGATCTGGCCTGGGACCTGATACGCCACCTGACCCTGAACAAGGAGCAGCAGCTCGCCGCCTTTGAAAAGCATGACGCCTTTCCTGCGCTCACGGCAGCCCATTCAGGCCCCTTCTTTGACCAGCCGATCGAGTTCCTGGGCGGGCAGAAGGCGCGCGCCCTGTGGCGCCAGAGCGCTGCGTCCATCCGGCCCACCGCCGTGTTCAAGCATGACCCCATCGCCGAGGAGATCGTCAACACCGAGCTTGACCTGGTGCTCACCCGCAACAAAAACATTGCCGAGGCACTCAAGGACGCCGCCGCCATGATCACCCGCCGCGCCAGCCGCTAAAAGCAAACCGCCATGAACAAGGCCCTGACGCCCTTCCTTTTTTTGAGTCCGTTTTTCATACTCTTCTTCGTTTTCGGCGTCTTCCCCATTCTGTTTTCGCTGTACCTGATGTTCCACCAATGGGACCCGGTGCAGGGGCTGGACACCATGAAGTACGTCGGGCTGGAGAACATCCGCTTTGCACTGGACGACCCCTGGGTCTGGAAGTCGCTGGGCAACACCGCCTGGCTGGCCGTGTGCTCAGGGCTGCCCCAGCATCTGGTGGCGATTCCGCTGGCTTACCTGATCAATGAAAAGCTCAAAGGCACCCGCAACCTCGTGATGGGCGCCTATTTCCTGCCCTACATCACGTCCACCGTGGCGATTGCCATGATGTTCAGCACCTTGTTCTCGACCGACTACGGCCTGGTCAATGCCATTTTGGGTGGGCTGGCCCGCCTGCCCGGCCTGGCCGCTCTCTTTCCGGCCGACAACATCGACTGGCTGGGGCAGCCGGAAACCGTCAAACCGGTCATCGCTTTTGTGGTGTTCTGGCGTTATCTGGGCTTTAACACCATCTTGTATGTGGCGGCCCTGCAAAGCATTCCGCGCGATCTGTACGAGGCCGCGCGCATGGACGGCGCCAGCGAAAAGCGCATCTTCTGGCACATCATCCTGCCGCAGCTCAAGCCCATCATGTACTTCAGCGTCACGCTCTCGGTGATTGGCGGTCTGCAGCTGTTTGAAGAGCCCTTCATCCTGACCGGCGGCAAGGGCGGGGTCGAGCAGGCCGGCATGACCACCGCCATGTACATGTTCAGGACCGCCTTCGAGTTCAATGATTTCGGGCTGGCCAGCGCCATGTCCTGGATGCTGTTTTTGCTGATCGGCGTGATGACCTGGCTGACCAACCGCGCCTTCCACGTCAAGGGGTCCGAGGCATGAGCAAGAACTCCCGCGCCCTGGGCGTGCGGCCCCTCGGCCCGCTGGCCATCGCGTTTTTGCTGCTGGGCGCGCTGACCATGCTGGCGCCGTTTTACTTCATGTTCGTGTTTGCCACGCAGCCGCGCGCGGAGATTTTCAGCATGCCGCCGCCGCTGTGGTTTGGCGACCATTTCCTGGAGAACATGCGCATCCTGCGCGAGAAGATTCCGTTCTGGCGCAACCTGGGCTGGAGTCTGTACGTGGCTCTGGCCAGCACCGCCCTGACGCTGCTGTTCTGCGCCATGGGTGGCTACGCCTTTGCGGTGTTCGAGTTCCGCTTCAAGAAGGCGCTGTTCGGCATGGTCATGGGCACCATGCTGATTCCGTCTTTTCTCGGGATGATCCCCTCCTTCCTGATCATGGATGCGCTGAACTGGATTGACCAGCCGCGGGCGCTCTACCTGCCCGGCGCGGCACCGGCCATGGGCATTTTCCTGATGCGTCAATACATCCTGTCGGCCATTCCCAAAGAGCTGATCGAGGCCGCGCGCATGGACGGTTGCAAGGAGTTCCGCATTTTCTGGAGCATCGTCATGCCCCTGCTGGGCCCGGCCTTCGGCACGCTGGGCCTGATCACCTTCATCAGCAGCTGGAACAACTTCATTGGCCCGCTGGTGGTAATGCGCTCCGTCGAGATGTACACCTTCCCGCTGGCCCTGCGCAGCGTGCAAAGCCCGGTCAACACCGAATGGGGTGCCCTGATGGCCGGCTCGGCAGTGGCGGTCGTGCCGCTGCTGGTGATCTTCGTGTTTTCCTCCAAACGACTGATTGATGGATTGACCTCCGGCGCCGTGCGCGGCTAGCAGAAAGAAAAGAATGAGCACCCACAGCATTGAGAAAAAAGCTTTCCCCGCGCATTTCGAGTGGGGCGTGGCCACTTCCTCGTTCCAGATCGAGGGCGGCGGCTATGAGGACGGACGCGGCGCCACCGTCTGGGACAGATTTTGCGAGAACCCGGCCAACATCCTGGATGGCAGCAACGGACTGGTGGCCTGCGACCACTACCACCGGCTGGAGCAAGACCTCGACCTGATCGCCTCGCTGGGCGTCGGTGTTTACCGCTTTTCGGTGGCCTGGTCGCGGGTTCAGCCGCTGGGCTACGGCGCCTGGAATGAAGCCGGCTTCGATTTTTACGAACGACTCATCGACGGTCTGGCGCAACGCGGTATCAAGGCTTATCTGACGCTGTTTCACTGGGACCTGCCGCAAGCCCTGGAAGACCGCGGCGGCTGGGGCGCGCGCGACACCTGCGAGCATTTCGCCACCTACGCCGCCGAAGTCGCGCGGCGCTTTGGCGACCGGGTGGCGTCCATCGCCACGCACAACGAGCCCTGGGTCGTGTCCATCCTGGGCCATGAGTCCGGGATCTTTGCCCCCGGCCTGAAAAACCGCAAACTGGCCTACCAGGTCAGCCACCACCTGCTGCTCAGCCACGCGCTGGCGGTTCAACGCATACGCGCTGCTGGCTGCAAGACGCCCCTGGGCATCGTGCTCAACCAGTCGCCGATCTACCCGGCCACCGACAGCCCTGAAGACATCGCCAAGGCACGCCTGGACGACGGTGTGGTGGTGCGCTGGTACATGGACCCGCTGTTCAAGGGTCACTACCCAGCCGATGTGCTGGCCATGCTGGGCGACGACGCGCCGCGGGTGGAAGGCGGCGACATGGCGCTCATCGGGCAAGCGCTGGACTTCATGGGCGTGAACTACTACACGCGCAACTTTTCAAGCGCCAGCGCGAACTGGGAAAGCCCGGCCAGCGGCGACCAGGTCACCGACATGGGCTGGGAGATCTACCCGGCCGGCCTGACCGAGCTGCTTTGCCGGCTGCACCGCGACTACACGCTGCCGGCGGTCTACATCACCGAAAACGGCGCCGCCTTCAAGGACGAGCTGGTGGACGGGAAAGTGCACGACAGCGCGCGCATCAACTACCTGAGCGGGCACATCCAGG
Source organism: uncultured Burkholderiales bacterium (assembly GCA_903941205.1). GTDB lineage: Bacteria > Pseudomonadota > Gammaproteobacteria > Burkholderiales > Burkholderiaceae_C > Polaromonas. Next base: position 7,785 of record CAJAOB010000210.1, read on the forward strand.
CCACTTGCGACGCGATCGCGGCGGGAGTGGACGTACGCGGCTACTTTGTCTGGAGCCTGCTCGACAACTTTGAATGGGCCTCCGGCTACGCCAAGCGCTTTGGCATCGTGCATGTGGACTTTGCCACCCAAGAGCGTCGCCTGAAGGACAGCGCGCGCTGGTACCAGTCCTTTTTGGGCGCCTGAGCCATGGCAGCGATTTCTTTCAAGAACGTTCGCAAGAACTTCTACAAGGTCGAGGTCATACGCGGCATTGATCTCGAGGCCGTCGAAGGAGAATTTCTGGTCTTCGTCGGCCCCTCGGGCTGCGGCAAGTCCACCATGCTGCGCATGATTGCAGGCCTGGAAACCATCAGCGCTGGCGAGCTCCTGATTGACGGCGTGCGCGTCAACGAGCTCGGTCCGGCCGAGCGCGGCGCGGCCATGGTCTTTCAAAGCTACGCGCTGTATCCCCACATGACGGTGGCGCAAAACATCGGCTTTGGACTGCGCATGGCCGGCATGCCCAAAGCCGAAGTGCAGCGCGAGGTCCAGGCCACGGCCGAAACGCTGCAGATCACCAGTTTGCTCGACCGCTACCCCAAGCAACTCTCCGGCGGCCAGCGACAGCGTGTGGCCATTGGCCGGGCCATCGTCAGACGGCCCAAGGTCTTCCTGTTTGACGAGCCGCTGTCCAACCTGGACGCTGCGCTGCGCGTGCAACTGCGCATCGAGCTGTCCAAGCTGCACGAAAAGCTCAAGACCACCATGATTTACGTCACCCACGACCAGACCGAAGCCATGACGCTGGGCGACAGGATCGCGGTCTTCAACCAAGGCCGCATCGAGCAGCTCGGCGCTCCGCTTGAGCTGTACCAGCGCCCGGTCAACCGCTTTGTGGCCGAATTTCTGGGTTCTCCGAAAATCAATATCCTGCCCTTTACGGCAAACAGCAGCGCCAGCACGCTCACCCTGGGCGGGCAACTGGAGGTGACCGCCGAACTTTTTGGCCTGGGTCCTGAGGCGCTTGCCAAGGGCCGAACGCTGGGCGTACGGCCCGAGCATTTCGAGCTCTCGCAAAACGGCATTCCGGCGCGCGTCGATCTCGTCGAGTACCTCGGTGACTGCGCCGTCATCTATGCGCAGATTCGGGGGCTGGACGAGATGTTCACCATCAAGATTGCCCAGCAACAAGTGCCCGTGTCGAGCGGAATGCAGATTTTCCTGAAGCCCGTCAAGGGCGAAGTCATGGTGTTCGCCGAAGACGGGCGCTGCATCCGATAAGTCGGTCTTCTCCAAGACCTTTTGCCCGACGCGAGCCGTGTGCTCGCGTCGGGCATTTTTTTGGCAGGGCGAGCCCGGGAGGGTGCCTTGCGCGCCAGAAAAGATCGGGCAACCCGCTCAGCTCGGTCAACGTATCGGCCGCTGAAGCAGCGCTTTCACCAGCCAGGAGGCCCGGTCGGCAAAAGCTTGAACGCCGCTCCAGTGAGGCTGGAGGCTCACCAGGCGGAGCTTAAAGGACCGCGTGGAAATTCACATCGTCGAAGTAGTAGGTCTTGCCGGTGCCGACATGGCCGTTGTCAAAGAACACGCTGGCACGGTTGAAGTCGTAGCTGTCGTTGAATTCGGCCGTCGGGTTGCCGCCGTTGGTCGCTTCGTTGAGGAAGTCGAAGCTCAGGGTCTGCCAGCCGCCAGCCACCGTGGTCAGCGCGTCGGTCTCGACCGTGTGCGTGTTGTTGTCCTTGTCTTCGAGCTTGAGCCTGACCACGGTGCCTGCGTCCGGTGACCAGACTTTCATCGTCACCG
>CAJAOB010000211.1 GCA_903941205.1 uncultured Burkholderiales bacterium
CGCGAGGATGACGCGGGGAATGATGGATCCCCGCGTGCGCGAGGATGACGCGCAGAATGATGGATCCCCACGTGCGCGAGGATGACGCGCGGAATGATGGATCCCCGCGTGCGCGAGGATGACGCGCAGAATGATGAATCCCCGCGTACGCGAGGATGACGCGGGGAATGCCGGATGCACGCTCTGCGACCAAGCCGAGGGCCGGGCTTGCGGTTTGCTCCCTCCCCCTCTGGGGGAGGGTTGGGGTGGGGGCCCGCCCATGACCAGGCCGAGGGTAAGCTTCGCGAGGACGATGGACAGGAGGCCATTCCTGCCTCAATTCCGTCATTCCCGCGAAGGCGGGAATCCATCCCCTGGCGCTCGGTCTGTCCATCTAGTTTGATTTGTTCTATTGACGGGACATTTACATGCATGCAGAATTTGCCGGAAGAGGCGGGTCAACGATGCAGATCGTTTGCATTGCGCCAATGAATCAGCCAACGCTAACCAGGAACGCCGCATGTTTTCATTTGAAGCGAAGGTCATCAACCGGCAAGGTAGCGTCAGTCAGCGCTTTCCCGTCAGGCGGATGTACAACCTCGGCTCGGCCACGCGGGAAGCGGCTGTGGCGGTGCATCATCAGGAAGAGGTTGCCCGGGCGGGGGTGACGATTGCCTTGCACATTCCTGCGCCGCGGATCTACCCGATCGACACTTTTGCGCTGACCACTGAAGACCTCATTGGCGTACATGGTTTGCGCACCTCGGGTGAGGTCGAGATCGTGCTGGTCATGTCCGATCGCCTGTATGTCGGCGTTGGCAGCGACCACACGGACCGGGACCTTGAGCGCGGCAGCATTGTCTGGTCCAAACAGGTCAATCCCAATATTCTGGCCCCGACCCTCTGGGATTTTGAAGAAATTGCCGACCACTGGGACGCCTGCGTGATGCGTAGCCGCGTGGACGGCCGGCTTTACCAGGACGTCGGTGTCAGCGCATTTTTGTCGCCGCACGACATTTTGAAAATTCTGAAAGAACGCGTGCCCGGGCTGCCGGCGCGTGACTTCGTGGTGTTTTGCAGCACGATCGTGGCGCTGGACAAGGAGATCGGCTTTGGTCAGCGCTGGCAGTTCGAGATGGAAGATCCCGTCTTGGGTCGCAAGATCAGCCACACCTACCAGGTGGAGCAATTGCTCGATGAAATAGCCGAGCCTTATCGCGTTCCGCTCGTGACCGGCAAGCTCTGAGGTTCCCAAAAACCAATAGGCCTTGCCCGCGTCTTTTCTTGTTGTAGCCCATGACTTCAGTCCATTGAGGAGAACTACCATGTCCCGCCTTTTTTCCCTGAGTACGGTTTGCAGTGCCGCTGCGTTATCTCTGGCGCTGGCTGCGGGGGCCTTGCCCGCGAGCGCTGCCACGCTGGTGGTGGCCGCCACCAAGACGCCTGGCGGCTTTGACGGCGATGCGCTCAAACCCAACACGCAAAACGTCGTGGTGCAGGTCTACGAGGGGTTGACCAAATACGGCTACAAGAAAGACCCGAAGACCGGCCGCATGGTGGTCGATCCGGGGACCATCTTGCCGCATCTGGCGACCAAGTGGACGGTCTCGCCCGATGGCAAGACCTACACCTTCGAGCTGCGCAAGGGCGTCAAGAGCCCGTTTGGCAACGAGCTCACTTCGGCTGACGTGGTGTGGGGCTGGGAAAAGTCGCAGGCGCAAAAACGCACGGGCGCTTTCATTGCGAAGGCTTCCAGCGTGAACAAGGTGGAGGCGATAGACCGCTACAACGTGAGCTTTACCCTGGACGCGGCCAGCAGCATCTTTTTGCCGGCGCTCACGCTCTACACCCCCAGCCTGTATGACTCGACCGAAGTTAAAAAATACGTCACCGCTGAAGACCCCTGGGCGCTGAAATGGATCGACCAGAACACGGCCGGCTATGGTGCTTACCACCTGCAAAGTCTGAAGTCGGGCGAAGAAGCGGTTTTCATTGCCAACCCCAACTACTTTGCCGGCAAACCGTATTACGACCGCGTGGTCTACAAGGAAGTGCCCAACGCCGGCACCCGCTTCACGCTGATGCGTACCGGGCAGGTGCAGTGGGTTGAAGAGCTGAACCTCAAGCAGATCGCCGAGCTCAAGAAAGACAAGCGCGTGAAGGTCGAGTCTGACGAAGGCTCGGGTCATGCCAGCGTGCGCATGAACCCGACCCTCAAGCCTTTTGACAACCCCTTGTTGCGTCAGGCTATTTCTTACGCCACCGACTACAAGGCCATCAATGGCGCGGTGTTTGAAGGCATTGGCACGCAGGCACGTTCGATCGTGCCCCCCATCATCCCCGGGGCTGATGTCAAGACCTGGCAGTACAACACCAACCTGGACAAGGCGCGTCAGTTGCTCAAGCAGGCGGGCTACCCGGACGGGGTGGATGTGACGCTGGAATACGCCGCTATCTTCTGGTTTGAAGAGCAGTTGGCGATTCAGATGAAAGACCAGTTGGCCAAGGTCGGCATCCGTGTCAATCTGCAAAAGATCACCGACGCCAACATGCGCTCGCGCACCGCACCCAACAAGCGCGACCTGCCTTTCTTCACCTTCATGGACAACCCGATCGTGCTGGACCCGGTGTATGCGCTGTACCTGAACGCACACTCTGAGGGCGCCTCGAACCGGAACAACTACGCCAACCCGGAGTTCGACAAGCTGGTAGATGCTGCCCGCATTGAACAAAACCCCAAGAAGCGCGCTGAGCTGGTGAACAAGGCCGAACAGATGCACATCAAGGACGCCAGCTGGATCATGACCATGTACCCCGGTGCGCACGAGGCCATGCCGCCGTGCATGAAGGGTTATGTTTGGCAGCCCGACTACCACGAGCGCTGGCGCGAGCTGAGCTGCAAGTAAGCACTGGGCGCGGTCAGCAGGATGTGGGTTCAGTTATTTCGTTTCCTGCTGCGGCGCCTGGCGGTTTCCCTGCCGCTGGTGGTGGGGGTGGTGTTTGTCACCTTCATGCTGGTGCGCATAGGTGGTGGCGACCCGGTAGCCCTGCTGGCCGGACCGACCGCTTCGGCGCAGGAGCATGCGGTGATCCGCAAGGATCTGGGCCTCGACAAGCCTTTGGTCACGCAGTTCGGTATTTACATCGCCAAGGCCGCGAAAGGCGATCTCGGTCAGTCCTGGCTTTCCAGCAAACAAGTGAGCGACGAGATTGCCAAGCGCGCGCTGGTCACGCTCGAGTTGCTGCTGTGGGGTGTGGCCATAGGCGCTTTGGTGGGCATTCCTTTAGGGGCCCGGGCGGCTGCGCAACGCGGCAGCCTGTTCGACCAGGTGGTGCGCGCGGTTTCTCTGGCGGGCTTTTCCATTCCGACTTACTGGCTCGGCCTGATTGCGATCCTGACCTTCTTTTACGCCCTGGGCCTGTCGCCGGCGCCCATGGGGCGGCTGGACGCCACCCTGATCACCCCGGACCGCATCACCGGCAGTTATTTCATCGACGCGCTGCTCAGGGGCCAGTGGGACGTGGCGCGCTCGGCGCTGTCGCATTTGCTGCTGCCAGTGATGACGGTGGCCGTCGTGGCTTGCGCGCCGATCATGAAGCACACGCGGGCGATTGCCTCGGAGATCGTGGACAGTGAGTTCATCCGTTTTGCGCGCTCCAGCGGCCTGGGTGAGCGCCGCATACGGCGCATGGTGCTGCGCAACAGCATGGTGCCGGTGCTGACTTTTGTGGGCACCGAGATCGTCGGCTTGCTGGGCACCTCGTCTCTGATCGAGCTGATTTTTTCGTGGGGCGGTATTGGTCAGTGGGGCTTGCAGTCCATTTTGAACGGCGACTTTGCGGCCATTCAGGGCTACGTGCTGTTTGCGGCCTTGCTGTCGGTGGTGGTCTTCATCATCATCGATGCGGCCAACTACCTGCTTGAGCCGCGCGGACGGGAGCGCATGTGATGCGGACTGCACTGATGTCCTGGCTGAATGTTTTTCGCGGCTTTCCCAGCATTGCAGTCGGGCTTTTTATTGTGGGCTTGTACGCCGCCATGGCCTTGCTGGCGCCCTGGATTGCGCCCATGGACCCGATCATGGTGCATTCGGATGCGGTGCTCTCGCCGCCGTCTGCACGTTTTTTTCTGGGCACTGATGGCAACGGCATGGACTTGTTGTCGCGCATTATTTATGGCGCCCGCTATGCCTTTGGCATCGCCGTGCCGGCGGTGTTGCTGTCGATCCTGATCGGCCTGCCTGTGGGCTTGTGGGCCGGTTACCGGGGCGGCTGGATCGACGAGGCCTTGCTGCGCAGCATGGACTTGCTGCGGGTGTTCCCATCGATCATCCTGGCGCTGACCATCGTCGCAGCCACCGGGCAGTCCATCACCAACGTGATTCTGGTCATCGGGCTGCTGGACGCGCCGATCTTTGCGCGCGTGGTGCGCGCTGAAATACTGGCCTTGCGCGGCGGCTTGCTGATTGAGTCGGCCCGGGCGATTGGCAACGGCACCACGCGCATGCTGTTTGTGCATGTGCTGCCCAACAGCATCTCGGGTGCCCTCACGCAAATTTCAGTTCGCATGGCCTGGGCCATTCGCGTCAGCGCCACCCTGGCTTTTGTGGGCATCGGCATTCAGCAGCCCACGCCCGAGTGGGGCGCCATGATCCGCCAGGGCGCAGAGTTCATGGTCACCGGTGAATGGTGGGTGGCCTTGTTCCCGGGCCTGGCCTTGGTGAGCCTGATTTTTGGCCTGAACCTGGCGGCCGATGGCATTCAGGACTGGATGGGTCGCAGAAGGACGCAGCGTTGAGCCAAGCCACCACGACCTCCGCCGCGGCGCCTGATGCCACCCAGCCGGTGCTTGCCATTCGCGGCGTGCACCTGGCCTTTGCGTCGCGTGACCCGCAGGGCGCCGTGCGCCGCGCGCATGTCTTGAACGGTGTCGAGCTCGATGTCGGTTCGGGCCGCATTGTGGGCCTGATCGGCGAGACCGGCGCCGGCAAGTCCATGACAGCCACGGCCACCATCGGCTTGCTGCCGCCCTCGGCCGAAGTGACTGGAGAAATTCTTTTCGAGGGCGCTGACCTGCTGTCCCTGCAGGGCGCGGCACTCGA
>CAJAOB010000212.1 GCA_903941205.1 uncultured Burkholderiales bacterium
CGAGAGCTTGTTCACGATGCGTCGTCTGGATGACTTCGTGCCGGACAACCACCCGCTGCGCGCAGTGCGCAAGATGGTGAATCTGGCATTGAAGAACATTGAGCCGCTGCGCTGCGGCATGTTCGCTGCTGACATCAAAGGTGGTCGCCCCAGCGTTGTGCCGGAGAAGCTGTTGCGTGCCATGCTGCTGCAAATTTTCTACAGCATTCGCTCTGAGCGCCTGCTGATGGAGCAGACGCAATACAAGCTGCTCTTTCGCTGGTTCATCGGCCTGTCGATGGACGACACGGCCTGATTGCCAGCGCCTTGGTCACCACGGCAGATGGATATGCTTTGCAGAGAATAGGTCGGCATGCTGGCGTGCAGGGATTCATCGACACTTTTTTGGCTGCCGCTAAGTCAGGGGATGAATTCCCGCCTTCGCGGGAATCACGGAAGTGAAGCGGGAATGGCCTCCTGTGCGTTGTCCTCGCGAAGCTTGTCCTCGAGATGGTGGGGATGTCTGTATCCATCCTTCCCCGCGCCATCCTCGCGTACGTCGTTTCATGCGCCGGAGCCACGAACATGGATTCCTCCTTTCGCCGGAATGACGTGCCGGGTCAGGAGATGGATTCCTTCTGCCCGATCAGGTCGAGGGCAGGCTCCGCAGGAATGATGGCTGTTGGCAGACGCGCCGCGCCTCTCCTTTCATCCTCGCGTATGCAATGGGCTCCATGCGCCCCTCGCCCGTCTTCCTCGTGAACGCGGCCTTTATCTTGGCGTGATCAATGCGATCAGTTCCTTGATGGATGTTTCCATGGATGTGGGCGTGCCTTCGGTGATGTAGTCGGGGTTTTGCGGCGCTTCGTAGGGGCTGTTGATGCCGGTCATGTTGGGGATTTTTCCGGCGCGGGCTTTTTTGTAGAGGCCTTTGACGTCGCGCTCTTCGCACACTTCGAGCGGGGTGTTGACGTACACCTCGACGAAGTTGTCGGCGCCCACCAGTTCGCGGGCCATTTGGCGCTCCTGGCGGAAAGGGGAGATGAAGGCGGTCAGCACGATCAGGCCGGCGTCCATCATCAGTTTGGCCACTTCAGCGATGCGGCGGATGTTTTCTACGCGGTCTGCGTCGGTAAAGCCGAGGTCTTTGTTGAGGCCCTGGCGGATGTTGTCGCCGTCAAGAATGTAAGTGCGCATGCCCTTGGCGTGCAGTTCGGCCTCCAGGGTGTTGGCCAGGGTGGATTTTCCCGAACCCGAAAGGCCGGTGAACCACACGACTTTGCCGCCGTGGCCGTTGAGGTTTTCGCGGTCGGCGCGCGAGATGGTGAGGGCCTGTTTGTGCACGTTTTGCGCGCGGCGCAGGCTGTGGGTGATCATGCCGGCGGCCACCGTGGCATGGGTGATCCGGTCCACCAGAATGAAACTGCCCAGGCTCTTGCTGTTTGTGTAGCTGTCGTACACCAGCGACTTGGTGGTGGCGATGTTGCACACGGCGATGTCGTTGAGCTGGAGTTGTCGGCTGGCGTCATGCGCCAGCGTGTTGATGTCGATGCGGTGCTTGATGTGCGTGATGGAGGCCCGGGTCCATTGGCTGGCGAGTTTGAGCTCGTGGCTGCGCCCGGGCAAGCCTGGCTCTTCGTGCAGCCAGACCAGCGTGGCTTCAAACTGGTCCGTCATGTCCAGCGGGGTCTGCGCCAGGCTGAGCACGTCGCCGCGGGAGGCGTCAATTTCCTTGTCGAGTCGCAAGGTGATGGCGTCGCCTGCGGCCGCTGTGGGCAGGGCGCCGTCCATGGTGCTTATTTCAGCCACCGTGGCTTTTTGGCCTGAGGCGGTCACGCAGATTTCGTCGCCGACCTTGACCAGACCCTGGGCCACGGTGCCGCTGAATCCCCGAAAGCTGGCGTCGGGCCGGTTGACCCATTGCACGGGGAACACAAAGCGCTCGTTGATGGGTTTTTCAATGTGGATGGTCTCCAGGCAGCCCATCAGGGTGGGGCCTTTGTACCAGGGTGTGTTGCTGGAGCGCTGCGTGATGTTGTCGCCCTTGAGCGCGCTGATCGGTACGGCGGTGATGGATTCGAAACCCAGCGGGGCAGCGAACTTTTCAAAGGCTTCCTCAATCTCCTTGAAGGTCTCGACCTTGAAGTCCACCAGGTCCATCTTGTTGATGGCCAGGACCACTTGCCGAATACCCATCAAGGAGACCAAAAACGCATGGCGCCGCGTCTGGGTCAGCAGGCCGGCGCGGGCGTCCACCAGCAAAATGGCAGCGTCTGCGGTTGAGGCGCCCGTGACCATGTTGCGTGTGTACTGCTCGTGGCCGGGCGTGTCGGCAACGATGAACTTGCGCCTGGAGGTGGCAAAGAACCGGTAGGCCACATCAATCGTGATGCCTTGCTCCCGCTCGGCGGCCAGGCCGTCGACCAGCAAGGCAAAGTCAATGTCCGGCCCCTGCGTGCCGTACTTTCTGGATTCGCTCTTGAGCGTTGCGAGTTGATCGTCAAATAACTGGTGCGCCTCCCACAAGAGCCTGCCGATCAGTGTGCTTTTGCCGTCATCCACGCTGCCGCAGGTGATAAAGCGCAGCAAGTCCTGTTCGTTTTGCTGGGCTAAAAAGGCTTCAATAGTTTGGGGTCGGGCCGCCGCCTGGGCCTGGGCCATGGCGGCGGATTGCGTGTTGGCCGTGCTTGTCTTGCGGGTCATCAGAAGTAGCCTTCCTGTTTCTTTTTTTCCATGCTGGCGGCCGCGTCGCTGTCAATGGCGCGCCCCTGGCGTTCAGAGCTGCGTGTGTTGACGAGTTCAAGAATGATGTCGGGCAAGCTCGTGGCGCTGGATTCGACAGCGCCCGTCAGCGGGTAGCAGCCAAGAGTTCTGAAGCGCACGACTTTTTCTTGTATTTGCTCGCCTGGCAGCAGCCGGAACCGGCTGTCGTCCACCATCAGGAGCATGCCGTTTCGCTCGACGACAGGGCGCTTTTTGGCGAAGTAAAGCGGTACCACCGGAATTTGCTGGTGGTGGATGTATTGCCAGATGTCGAGCTCGGTCCAGTTGGACAAGGGAAAGACGCGGATGCTTTCGCCGCTGTTTTTGTGGGTGTTGAAAAGGTTCCAGAGTTCCGGTCGCTGTTGCTTGGGGTCCCAGCGGTGCGTGGCGCTGCGGAAAGAAAAAATCCGCTCCTTGGCCCGGGACTTCTCTTCGTCGCGGCGGGCCCCGCCAAACACCATGTCGAACTTGTAGTGATCAAGCGCTTGCTTGAGGCCTTCTGTTTTGGTGATGTCGGTGTGCAGCGCCGAGCCATGGTCAAAGGGGTTGATGTCTTTTTCGATGGCCTCCGGATTGATGTGGACCAGCAAGTCCATGCCGCTGATCCGGGCCATGTGCTCGCGAAACAGATACATCTCCTGGAATTTCCAGCGGGTGTCTACGTGCAGGAGCGCAAAGGGCGGCGGCGCCGGGTAAAACGCCTTGCGCGCCAGATGCAGCATGACGGCGCTGTCCTTGCCCACCGAATACATCATCACCGGGTTTTGCGACTCCGCCACCGCTTCGCGAATGATGTGAATGCTCTCGCTCTCCAGGCGCTGCAGGTGCGCCGTGAGCGCTGTGCGCTGGCCGGTCGTGTCTGGCAGTTGCAGCACGGGCAAATAGGCGTTGGGCGCAAGGGTCACCATGGGCGGTGCGCTGGCCTTCCTCAAGGGCCCCACCAGCGCGCCGTGCGGGAACACGGCAATGTCTTTGCCGATGTGCTTTTGCAGCTGCGCCACGGCGCGAAGGATGTCGGCGGCGATGTCGCCTGGCGCGGCGGCGCTGGCCAAGGGCACCCAGTAGCGGCCTCCCCGGGCGTCATTGGCGTGAAGGCATTCGACACCGCTGGGCAAGGCTTGCAGTTGGGCGAACAAGACCAGCTTGCGCTGGCTGCGCGCTTTGTCGATGGCCCATTGCAAAACGATCCGATTGGCCGGCCGTTGGAGCTCGTCCACCAAGGCTTCAGGCGCGAGTTCAGCAGGTAGCATTGCAAGCTCGTGCAGGCGTCTGGAGGCGGTGCGCTGGGTGTCTGCCTGGCCCAGCGCCTTGAGGTGCGAAAAGGCGAGCTCACTGTCCCACACCTTCTGCGCATCTAGGCCAAACAGGTTCGGCTTGCTTTTTGTCTCAGTTTGCATAAACGTATTTTTAGATGGTTTAAAGTCGCGCTAATATTAACTCATCCATGCAGAAAACCAAAAAAATGCAAACTGAACTTTCCGACTTCGGCGCCTTGCTTCCCGCTGTGCGTCAATTGGCGCGGCGAGCCGGCCAGGCTATCTTGAGCATCTATGACGCAGCTTCGCCTGAGGCCTCACTTTTTGACTTGAAGGCCGACCAGAGTCCGGTCACGGCTGCGGATCGGCTGGCTCACCAGTGCATTGTGGAGGGGCTTCAAGCGCTGACGCCGGGCGTTCCGGTGGTGTCCGAAGAAGATCCTGCCTCGATGGCGGCGCTGTCAAGAGGCGCTGCTTTCTGGCTGGTGGATCCGCTGGATGGCACCAAGGAGTTCTTGAGCCGCAATGGCGAGTTCACCGTCAACATTGCGCTGGTCATGGGCGGCGAGGCTGTCTGGGGCGTGGTTTATGTGCCGGTACTGGCGCAGATGTATTGGGGCGGGTCCGGGCTGGGCGCGTTTCGGGAGGTGGACGAAAAGACCGCGGCGATCCGCGTGTCGGAGCAGCTTCAGCCTGGCAGTCGGTACCGGGTGGTGGCCAGCAAGAGCCATCTCAATGCCGAAACAAGGGCCTTCATCGAGCGTCTGGGCGGCGCCGATTTGCTCCAGGCGGGCAGTTCACTGAAGTTTTGCCGTGTCGCAGAAGGCGCTGCGGATGTCTACCCCCGACTGGCGCCAACTTGCCAATGGGACACGGCAGCGGCCCAGGCGGTTGTGGAGGGGGCTGGCGGTCATGTGGTCGATTTGCAGGGGCTCAAGCTTGGTTACGGCCAGGCCGAGTTGCTCAATCCACACTTTGTGGCGGCGGCCCTGCCATTGCACGAGCTCGTGAAAGCCAACTGACGACGCAGCCCATGGCGCTGCGGGTGCCTTGACGGGCTGCGGGGACTGGCTTGCCTGAGGGTTCGCCGGCTCCCTAGCCGCAATCATCCTGGGCGGCTTGCAGGCTCAGAAGTTTTCCGGTCGCTGGATTCAAATTTTGCTTGCCCTGGTTTTGCTGGGAGCGGGTGCTAAAAGACTGGTTTAATGTTTTGCTCGTCGGCTCAAGCGCGGCGGTTCAGGGTTCCGTTGATCACTGCAATCCATGCAAAGCAGTCGAGGCGACTGATGTCAACTTGCCCTTGTTGGGGGCTTTGAAAGGGCATAAAACATGGTTTTTGGTATTTTTGGGTTCAAAAAGGCTGCGGCGCCGGAGGCCGCCCCAGCCACGGCGCCACCTCAAGCGGTCGCGCCGCACAAGACACTGTCGTTTGAGGAGGCTTTTGCCTTGCAGGTCGCTGCGCGTGAGGCCGCGACTGGGCTTGCCGCGCCGCCAGCGCCTGCCGTGGCTCTGCCAGGGGAACCAGTGACGGCCTTGCCTGCGGCTACTCCACCCGCACCGCTTCAAGTGCATAAAGCCCCTGAGAGGCCTGCCGTGGCCGATGTCCCTTCGGCGCAGATAGGCACGATGACGGCTAACCGCGACGACGTGATCGCGGCTTACAAGGTTTTCTTGAGGCGTCCTCCGGAAAATCAAATGGTGATTGACTCCAGGGTTGGATCGTCTCGGGAAAAAATATTGGTGAACTTTATGACCGCAAAAGAGTTCTTAAGATATCCTGAAAATATCATCTTGATTTTACAGGTTGCGAAAGCTATGGAAGCGCAGGGCAGTGATTCAACGAAGGAAATTAAGCCATGAGTTTAAATCCTAAAATGCTTTTTGTCTGCGGCACCCCGCGGTCGGGAACCACGGCGATGCATGCACTTTTAACGGTGGACGAGAGGATTATTTTGGGTTTGGAGCGCTTTGGCGCCTACTGCAATGAAGAGTTCGGCCCAAAGTTGTTTACCAAAGAGCGGTTTTTTGATTTCGTGACCGATCCTCGCGATAAAAATAGCCTCCGTCCCTACTACAGTGAAATTGCCGAGCCTAACTTTGATTCGGCGGTCTATATTGGCGACAAGATTCCGCTCATGTATCTCGAGTTTGATCGGGTGGTCAAAGTCTTTCCGGAAGCCAGGTTTATTGTGCTGCTTCGTAATATTGTTGATATTTGTAATTCGTACCAGAACAGGAAGGACGACCCAGGTGACGATTGGTCTTTGTCGGTAGACGATGCCGTCCGGCATTGGAATCAACTACTTCATTTTCTCAAGACTCGCAGTACCGATCCCAGAATCAAAGTCGTGATTTATGAGGAATTCTACTCAAACATGAAAGTTTCTAAAGATATTTATGATTTTCTTGGGCTTGACTTTGATGATGCCTTGAAGAGTAAATATAAAAATATCCTGGATAAAACCGCGGTCTTGGAGCAGCGGCGAAAGAGTTCCCTAAGTGATACTCAAAAGTTGTCCATCTACAAGGGTGCCAATTTTTCGCTTTATCAATCCATCCTTAATTCAAATTCATCTGGTTTGAATATGATTTTGGCTGATGCAAGAACCTCTACCAATACCAGTACCACTGCCGACAGCAAGGGTCGCAATCCCATGGCATTGGGCAGCTCCGACCTGCTCTCGGTATACCGAATTCTCCTGGGCAGGACAGAATTGTCCACGGCAGACGCTAATGAGTTGGCCGGACTGAATGGACAACAAGTATTGAGCAAGATTTTCAGATCGCCTGAGTTTCAAGGCAACGCATTTAATCGAGACTTGGTCACTTCGCTGGCAAGGCAAATACGTGAGCAGTTGACTCCGGCACCGTTACCGGTGAAATGATTTATGGGTTTGTAAAACAAGCCGGATATCACCTGTGAATTTTGATTTTTGTGTGTTCGCAAGAGCAGCCGTGCCCAAGGGCTCGGTGACCTGCGCGCAGCTTTGCTTGGCTAAACAGACTGAACCGGCTGGTGCACCGCGGTTTGTCGGAGCCCGCGCATGAAGTTGCCGGTCGCCAAACTCGCCTCGTCGGGCCGGCGTCCCTGGGTGTCTGTCGTGATGCCGAGCCTGAACCAGGCTCAGTTTTTGGAGACCGCGGTTCGCAGCGTGCTTGCGCAGGATTACGAGCAGCTTGATCTGGTGGTGGCAGACGGCATGTCGACGGACGGCTCGCAAGAACTGCTGGTTCGCTTGCAGCGGGAGTTTGGCTCGAAGCTGCGCTGGGTAAGCCAGCAGGATGACGGCCCGGCGCAGGCTGTGAACGCGGCCCTGGCCCTGGCGCAGGGCGAAATCATCGGATGGCTTAATTCGGACGACATGTATGCCCAGGGCGCGGTAACGCGCGCCACAGACCAATTTGCAAGCCACCCCGAGCAGCAACTGGTTTACGGCTTGGCCCAGCACATGGACGCGGCCGGCCACTCCTTGGGCGCTTACCCGACGCGTCCCGCGTCTGCAGGCCTGGCCGGTTTCGCAGAAGGCAGCTTTATTTGCCAGCCCACGGTCTTTATGCGGCGAGAGGCTCTGGCGCAGGTGGGTGTTTTGGACGAGTCGCTCAAGACGGCTTTTGACATGGAGCTGTGGTTGCGCTTTTTCAAGCTGTTTGCGCCCCAGCAGATCGGCCTTGTGCGGCACCTGCAGGCTTTTTCACGCTTACACCCGGCCTGTTTGACTCAGCGCGAGCGTCGGCAGGTGGCCCTCGAAGGCATGAAGGTGCTGGCCCGGCACTTGGGCACCGCGCCTGCGCACTGGTTTTGGACGCACGTTGACGAGTTGTGCGCGAGTTACCCCTTGGGGCCAGACAGTTCGCCCTTGCTCAAGCAGTTGGAGCGTTTCATTAACGAGGTCAAAGGCTATCTGGAGCCCCAAACGCTGGAGGCGCTGGCAACGCAATTGCGCGCAGATGCTCGCCTGTCCCTGGCCAAGCCGGGACTCTTCGCCACAGTGCAGCCCGATGGCTGGGTCAGCAAGCGGGTCGACGTGAAGTACCACTGGCAAGACCAGCCGGCCAGCGCAGTGGTGATGCGCTGCGCGCCAGCTTGGCCCGTCCCGTGCAAGCTGCGTCTGCGGGTGCGCCTGCCTGGCGGCCAGGTGCAGACCTTGGTTATTGAAGGGTCAGACGAGTTCGTCCTTAGTTTTGAAGTTCCGCCCATGGGTCGATCAGGCTGCACAGTCTGGACCGTAGAAACCTCTCAAAGCTTCGTACCCGCCCGCCACGAAGCGGGTTCAAGCGATAAACGAAGCTTGTCCTTCAAAGTCCTGACTCTGGAAGCCCAGCATGAACCAGCGCGCAAGCAGCCGATGTTTCATGGTTGACGCACAGCAATGACGCCCCCAGTCCCGTCATCCTCGCGCCCGCGGGGATCCATCTGCGGGGCCCCGATCCGGAGTCAAGAACATGGATTCCTGCCTGCGCAGGAATGACGGGCCGGGGGCATGGGGCGTGGGGATTGATTCCTGCCCCCGATCAGGTCGAGGGCAGGCTCCGCAGGAATGACGGCTATTGGCACAAGTGCCGCCCCTTTCCCGTCATCCTCGCGCCCGCGGGGATCCATCTGCGGGGCCCCGATCCGGCGTCAAGAAGATGGATTCCTGCCTGCGCAGGAATGACGGGCGTGGGGCGTGGGGAGGGATTCCTGCCTGCGCAGGAATGACGGTGCGCGGCAGGAACGACGGCGCTCCGCGGGAATTGCGCCTCTTCTGCCGCCATCCTCGCGAAGCCTGCCCTCGACCTGATCGGGGGGGCGGGGGTCCATGGGTTCAGTGCCAAGATTCGGCGTCGTTGCGAGACCGACGGCGGGCTCAGAAAAGGCCATCCGGAATTAACCGGGCATGTAGCTCTTCAGGATGGGTTTGTAGCGCGTGGCCAGGGCTTCGTGAAAGTATTGTTGGGCGTCTTTCTGGCCTTGGTGGTTTTTGCCTTGGGCGGACAGATGTTGTGCGTGGCCAAGTTGTTCCAGGGCGCTTTGTTCGTCGGGTTCCGACCACCAGCTGTTTTGGGTGAGGTTCGGGTAGTCCTGGGATGTGACGGTGGTTTTTGTCCAATTGACGAGCAGGGCGTTTTGAGAGGTCAGGAAATCTTTGGGACCTGAAAAGTCGGTGCTAACGACGTGCAGTCCGTGTTGCAGGGCTTCAACCAGGGTACGGCCAAAGCCTTCGCTGCGGTGCAGTGACAAATAGCAGTTGGCGCTTTGGTAGAGGTCTGTGAGTTCTGCGGGGCTGAAGGTTTCCTTCAGGACTTTGATGCGTGGGTGTTGCGGTATCCAGGCCAGTGCGTCAGGGCCCATGTTTTGCCAGCGGCTGACTTTCAAAATGAGATACGCGTCCGCGTGGTCTTTTGCGAATTCGAGAAACACCCGCAGCACGGCTTCGGGATTTTTTCTTTTCATGGTTGAGTGAAGGTCAAACATGTACAGAACGACAAAGGCCCTGGCTGGCACCGAGAGCTCTTCACGCCAGCGGCGTCCGGCGCCGGCATGCTGGGCGACGGGCAGGGGCAGGGACAAAACGAGCTGGCGGGACTTGCCGAAAAACGCGGTCTGCACAAAACGCGTGGGGCACCAGATGTGGTCCACAAGTTGCAGCGCTGGCCTGTGTTCCTCGGGGAAGTCGGGCAACTCCCACAGGAAGTAGCCGATTTTGGTTTTGGGCTGACTGAACAACAAGGGATGCGCACGGGCCAGTGTTTGGCATTCAACGGCGGCCATGAAGAAGATACTGGTTTCGTAGTCGCGCTGCGTGAGGTGGCGCCACGACACCGCGACTTTGCCTTGAACGTCGGTCGGTATGTCGATGACCGAAAAGGGGATTTCAAGGTAGTCGAGCATGGCAGCAAATGAGCGCAGGTCTTCCCCTAGACCCATGGGAGAAGTGGCGTAGCCCACGAGGTTGAAGCCTTTAGGCGAATGCGGCGAGTTGCTTGACGGCATGCGATCTGGCAGGGCCTGGGGCCGTGGCTGGTGTTGGAAAGTATTCATGAGCGTAACTGCTTTTTTGCGGTTGCCCAGGCGGGCGTGGCGCTGAGAGTCGCCGGCGTGTACTTGGTGATTTCGGATGGTTGAAGCTTGGTTGAGCCTGCTCGCATGCGCCTGCGCTCGCTTAAGCTTGAGTTATCTGTTTGGCGGCATGGCCTGCCGGATTGGATTGACGGATTAACTTTCAAGGAAAACAAGAAATGGCTGCAAAAAAACCAAAGTTGAAAAGCCCGGTCAAGGCGCCAGCCAGTGCGCCGCCCCCCTTGGCGCAGCCAGAAGGCGCGTCCAGTTCGCCACTGCTGCATCCGGCGCCCCTAGTCGATGCGGCCCTTGTCACCGGTGCTGATCTTGCTTTGGCGGAGGTCGCCAAGCTCGCAAAGTCGGCCAAGTCGGTCAGCGCTGCGGTGGCCCCGGCCGTGACGCCCCCGGTGGACGCGCAACTCGAAAGCAGCCTGGCCCAGCAGCCGCCCAAGGCCCTTAACTCGCCCATGCGCATTTTTCAGATTTACTTTGAAGCCTGGCAGCGTGAGTTGCTGGACCCGGCTTTTTACCCGCTGGACAACAGCCGGGGTCATTCGGAGTTGCTGGAGTTCGCAGTGTTTGAGCAACTGCAAAAAAACGCGGCCACGCAGGGCGCCGGGCTGTGGGGCGCGCTGTCCTGGCGCTTTGGCGAAAAAACCGGCATGCAGGGCGGCGATTGGGTCAAGCAAATCGTGGAGCACCCTGGCCACGATGTGTATTTTTGCAACCCAAGCTTGGGTACCGAGGCGGTGTTTCACAATATGTGGCTGCAAGGGGAAACCGCGCACCCTCGCTTTCTTGAAGTTGTAAAGGCGTTTTTTGCCGCAGCGGGCCTGGATGACAAGGAGATTGTCGCCTTGCACACCTCGGGCAGCTTTTCATCGGCCAATTAGTTTGTAGCCACGCCCCAGTTTTGGCAGCGCTACATTCCTTTTGTGCGTCGGGTGCTGGTGGCCGCAGACAAAAAGATGGCCCCGCTCTTGCGCGACCTGTTGCACTCTAAGGTGGCGGACGACAAGGGCTTGCACGGCGGCGCGACTTATGTGCCTTTTATCGTCGAGCGCCTGTTTGGCTACTTCATGCGTACCGAAGGCAAAGACCTGAAGGCTTTCAAGATCGCCTTGCCCGAGCGCGAGCGCGAGATCAATGTTCACCAGAAGCTTTTGCGCGAGATGAAGGACGTGGCGTGCCGCACGCAATCGGCGTGGATGGCCGCATGCTGGGTCAATTACCGCAATCTGTACCTGAGTCAGACCAACTCCAAGGCCTGGTGCGATCAATATTTGCGCGCTATCACCCCGACCGAAGTTCGTTTTGTCTGAAGCCCCGGGCAGGTGCGCTGATGGATTTTGAAATGCTGGCGCCCGGCGCTTTGGCTGGCCGCGTGTGGTCAGTGGATGGGCCGGTGATGGTCTTGCCTTACACCGATGAGGTGCTGGCCCGGCGAGCTTGCGAACTGGCCTGCCGCCGCGCTGGCGCCAGAGGTTTGATTCTGGCCGTGCATGATCAGCACCGGGCCGGGTTCGTGGCGCTGGCCAACACTGTTTTTGCGGCCACGCAAAGCCCCTGGTTTGGCTACATGGCGCAGGATGCTTTTGCCGGCCGCGACTGGATGGCGCTGGCCTTGCAGGCCTTGCACCGCCAGCGGGGGGTGTTGCTGGGCTTCAATGACGGCAAGTGGCAGGGCGCCTTGGCCTCTTTCGGCCTGGCCAGCCGCGCCTGGGCCGCTGGCAATTACGCGCAAGAGCAGGGCGCCTTGTTTCATGCGGGCTATGCGCGCCACTACGCGGACGCCGAACTCACGGTGCTGGCGCGTCAGGCCGGTGGCTATGTGTACCAGCCAGACAGCGTGCTGCTGGAGCTTGATTGGGACAAGGACGCCAAGCCGGTGCATGCACCCGACAGGGCGCTTTACCGCCAGCGGGCCGCGCAGGGTTTTGGCGCGAGAGTCAGCAACCCGGCGCTGCGAGCCTTGTTTGCCTGACGGGACTTGCCCCCAACACGGCCCTCAACACGCCAACTGACATGACTCGCGAATTGATCGAATCCGCCCAGCGCGCCATGGCGGACGGGCGCTGGACAGAGGCCGCCCAGGGCTTTGGCCTGGCCGCGCAGCGACAGCGCGGCAACGCCGGCCTGTGGCACAACCTGGGCGTGAGCTTGCTGGCGCTGGGGCGTGCAGAGGGCGCTCAGGCGGCCTGTGAGCACGCTTTGCTGCTGGCGCCGCAGCTTTGGCAAAGCCGTCTGGTTGTGGGCAAGGCGCACAAGAGCCAGGGCCGCTTTCAGGAGGCGGACCAGAGTTTTGCGCAGGTGATGCAGGCCGACCCGGCCAACGGCGCCGCCCGCATCGCCCGGGCTGATCTGGCCATGAATGTGTTTGGCGCGCCGCTGCGGGCGGTCCAGTGGGTCAAGCCGCTGCTGGGTACGGCCGAGCATGGCAACGACGCCGAACTCACCACGCTGATGGCCAGTCTGTACGACCGCGACGAGCCGGCGCAGGCGCTGAACCAGCGGGTGATTGATTTCTCACGTCGGGTGCTGCGGCTGGACGGCGCGACCCAGCGCTTGACGCCAACGCCATCTGCGGCGCGTTCGCCGCGTGCGCGGCCGCGCGTGGGTTTGCTGTCACCCTTGTTTTGCGTCTCGCCTGTGTATTTTTTCACCATCGCCGGCTGGCGCCATGTGGCTCGTGGCTGTGAGCTGGTGGTGTTCAACCGCGGCCACAAAGCAGACTGGGCAACCCAGGCTTTCAAGGACTTGTCCAGCCAATGGCATGAGGTGCAAGCGCTGGACGCCAGCCGGCTGGCCCAAAGCCTTCAGGCGGCTGACCTGGACGTGTTGTACGACCTGGGCGGCTGGATGGACCCGGTCGGTTTGCAGGCTTTGTCGGTCAAGCCGGCACGGCAGATGTTCAAGTGGGTGGGCGGGCAGAGCGTGACCACCGGGCTGGACGTGTTTGACGGCTGGATTGGCGACGAATGGCAGTCACCTCACAGCTTGCAGCATCTGTATACCGAGCCGCTGGTGAACATTCCAGGCGGCTACGCCAGCTACACCCCGCCCGATTACCTGCCGCCGGCGCCAGCCCGCAAACGCGACGTCCCGGTGGTCTTTGCCAACCCGGCCAAACTGTCACGCGCCTTCCTGAGCCACCTGCAAACGATCAAGGGCCCCAAGTGCCTGATTCACCAGCAGTTCCGCTTTGCCCAGGCGCGCGAGCAAGTGCTGCAATACCTGGACGCCGGAGACGTCGAATTCGTCACGCCGTCCAGCCACCGGGAAGCGCTGGAAGTCCTGGGGCAACACAAGGAAATGCTCGACACCTTCCCCTACAGCAGCGGCCTGACAGCCCGCGAAGCCCAGGCCATGGGTGTGAAAGTCAAGGCCCACACCGGCACCTTGTTTTGCGAACGCCATGCCTCGGCATCTTGAAGGCTGGCGTCGGCACTGACCGGCCATGGATGACGACGATTCTGTTGCAGTGAAGAGGCGGGGGTCTGGGGGGGGCGGTTCTTTGATGCTAGCGAAGATGGCCTGCCTGAGGGCGGCAGAGTGCGCGCCGGTATTTTTCCGGGAATTCGCGATGTTTGTTCAGCGCCTGTCTGGCGCCTGCCCTGACTGATCCGGTCAAGTGGTTTGCACATGCGATGATCTGCGCCATGGTCTGTGACGGTCTGAGCGTTGTTGCTGCAATTACGATGCAGGAACTGCGCCGACTTTTGGGTCTCAAGATGATGTCGAATTGACTAACTGAAGAACGATGAGCAGTTTGCAAAAGTTAATTGTCCATGTGGGGCCGCCAAAAACCGGATCCTCCGCGCTGCAGGCCTACTTTGCAGCGAATAGGCCAGTATTTCTGAAAAATAATATTGGCTATCACCACTCTCCGCAGTTTACACGACCGGATCTGATTACCTCTGGCAATGGCTTGAAGTTGTATCAAGCCTTGAACGGTGACTGTAGCCGGGAGGAGCTTGAGAATACGATAAGGAGTTATTGCCAAAATCATACCCTGTCCATCTGTAGTTCAGAATATCTGGCAGCGGTTAAGGTGGAACAATGGGAGCTGTTCAGGAAGGCTTGCGAGAGCATGTCGATCGAGCCAACGATGGTGGTATTCGTTCGTGATGTAGAGCCTTTTTTCAGGTCCGCCTATAACCAGGGGGTAAAGCGTCACGGAAGGTATCAGGATTATGCTGAGTTCGCGATGAATTCACCCCGGGCTTATCACCATGTGATTCATTTGCGCACAATCCTGGAGGCGTTTGAAATCAAGGCAGTCAGGGTCATCTACTATGAAGAAGCACGCGACGCTCTCGACCTGGCTTTTTGGAAAAGCCTGGCCCTGCCCTATGAGCAGTTTGATCGAGCTGCTATCCAAAAGAAAGTGAATAGAAGTCTCATCTCTTGTGAAATCGATATTCTGCGCAACCTCAACAAGGCAACAGGCCTTAAGTACACAGTCCAGCTGTCGGATTATTTGATTTACGCGCGACCAGATCTCGTCGAGGAAGGTGTAAGCGCCCCTGAAATAGTGTCGCTCTTGAAAGAAAACTATCAGGACGACATAGATTGGGTTAATGCGCTGTTTTTTAATGGCCGTAAAGCCTTGAAGGTGGTGTCTGATGAGGTTCAGAATTTCACGCCAATCTCAGAAGCCTTGGTTCGGGATATTCAGAGGGATGTTGCTGGCTGGCTGATGCTGCGGCTCGCTGGGAACGACAACAGGCCCGAATTAATCTCTGAGGATCTCGCCCGTTACCTTCACCGAGTCCGGCAGGAGGATCCCGGGTTGGTTGCAAAATTCTTTGACGCCTCCTACTATCTGCGGACCTATCCTGATATTGCCGCAGCAAGATTGGATCCACTGATGCATTACTTCAAGTTCGGCTTGCTGGAGCGGCGTCGACCGGTTAGCGATATGTCCGGATTCCTTGAGGCTTTGCTTTTGGCGCAAGAAATCGAGCACAACCCATAGTTGAAGCGGCGAAGTCGCGAATTGTGGATCTTGATGGCTGGGCAGGAGTTCTTGGAAAATGGGTCCGGATTGCTGACCGCAAACGGGGGCCTTATCAAGCGGAATAACAAAGCCGTGTCAGTTC